>CAYLSH010000001.1:0-25605 GCA_964386235.1 uncultured Lachnospiraceae bacterium
TCATTCTTTTTTTGTCCATAAAAAAACCCCTTCCATACTTATCTAAATGTATGCAGGGGGTTTTTCTATTATGACTGATACGATTTTGTGTTTTTTATTCTTCTATGGATCTTCTTTTATGAACGGTTACGGTTTCGTCCAGGCAGGTAAAGATCTCATCCACTTTTTCTTTCTTCATCTTAGGTGATAACAGGCTCACAACGGGAACAATGATCATGCCTGCCACCATCGCTACCGCACCGGCATTGATCGGGGAAGCAATGAATTTGAAGAACATATTCAGTACCGTTAACAAAACGCCGCAGGCAAAACTTGCCCAGACAGCGGCCTTGGTGACACCCTTCCAGTAAAGTCCGTACATAAAAGGTGCTAAGAATGCACCTGCCAGTGCGCCCCAGGAAATACCCATAAGCTGTGCGATAAAGGTCGGAGGATCCAGTGCGATCACTACGCTGATCACGATAAAGAATACCAGCATGATCCGCATGCAAAGCAACTGCTTCTTTTCATCCATTCCTTTTACGATATTGTCCTTGATCAGATCCAGTGTTAAAGTGGAACTGGAGGTTAATACCAGGGAAGATAATGTGGACATGGATGCGGACAATACAAGCACAATTACAACACCAACTAAAATATCCGGCAATGTGGACAGCATACTGGGCACGATCGCATCATAAATAATGCTTCCATCCTCTGCATAAATGGCAGGCGTATCAAACAAACGTCCGAATCCGCCCAGGAAGTAACAACCGCCGGAAACGATGATTGCAAAAAAGGTGGAAATGATCGTTCCGGATTTGATCGATTTTTCATCCTTGATCGCATAGAATTTATGTACCATCTGCGGCAATCCCCATGTTCCAAGGGAGGTTAAGATCACGACACCGATCAGGTTGGGCAGATCGGGACCAAAGAAGGATGCGTATACGCCCTGCTGTCCCATGGTCAGTTCCACATCGCTTTCGAGTTTGGACAACTCAATAACTGCATTGTAGAAACCACCCTGTCCGTTCAATACGGCAACAATAACTGCCACGATACCAAACAGCATGATGATTCCCTGAATAAAATCATTGATCGCCGTTGCCATGTAGCCGCCAAGCACAACGTAAACGCCTGTCAGTGCTGCCATAGCCACAACACAGACAGAATACGGAATATCAAATGCCATTCCAAAGAGTCTTGACAGACCATTGTATACGGATGCCGTATACGGAATTAAAAAGATAAAGGAAATAGCGCTTGCTGCAATCCTGAGCGCATTGGAGTCATAACGCTTTCCAAAATAGTCCGGCATCGTGGCTGCGGATAAATGTTTGGTCATGACCCTCGTTCTTCTGCCCAATACCACCCAGGCAAGCAGGGAACCGATGATCGCATTACCAATGCCGATCCAGGTAGCGGAAAGTCCGTATTTATAACCAAACTGTCCGGCATAGCCGACAAATACCACGGCGGAAAAATAAGAAGTTCCGTAGGCAAAAGCAGTCAGCCACGGTCCGACCGAACGGCCGCCTAATACAAAATCATTGACATTGGTTGCATGTCTTCTGGAGTAGATTCCGACACCGATCATGATCAGAAAAAATACCAGAAGAAAAATAATCTTGGTTACCATTTTTCTTTCCTCCAAATCCAATTTAAGTATTTGCTTTAAAGCGTTGCGCTTTAAACCGTTACGCTTTAAAGCCTTAAAGCATTTATATTATAATAAAACCCTGCACTGAATGCAAGGTTTTTTTACAGATTCCATTTTCAAATTTATATTTCCAGCAATTTTTCCGCATTGCCATGCAATATGGCATCCAATGTTTCCTGCGGCAGCAGGCTTTGTAACACCCCAAGATCTCTTTTGGCATCGCCCCAGGGAGAATCCGTTGCGAACAAAACTTTCTCACAGCCATGCTTTTTCAGGATCTTTAGAAACATTTCCGGTGCAATATAATCCAGCGTAAAAGAAGTATCCAGATACACATCTTTTCCGGCAAGGTGTTCATATACCCCTTCCCACTGCTTCCATCCGCCAAGATGCGCAAGAACCAGTTTCTTAGGCCTGATCTTTTCAATGACCTTTGCCGCTTTTTGTGCCGGACAATGAACCGGGGACGGCAGTCCGATGTCAATCCCCGCATGTACCACGATAATCAGTCCGATCGCATCCGCATATTCGATGATCCTCATATAGCGCGTATCATCGATCATCACGCCCTGATAGTCCGGATGTAGTTTAATACCGGGTAATCCGAGTTCTTTTATCGTATCCAGTCTGGCTTTGTAGTCCTCACAATCCGGGTGGATCCCGCCAAAAGAAAGCAGTTTTCCCCGGTAACGTTCGTTTACCTTTGCGGCAAAAAGATTTACCGTTTCAAATTGGGAGGGTTTTGTCACAACCGGTAAAATCACGGACAGATCCACCTTGTTTTTTTCCATGGACATTAACAGTCCCTGCAAGGTTCCGTCCGTTGCAGCTGTAATCCCGGAAGCTGCCTCCAAATGCGCAATGCTGCCCGGTGCGATCTTATCCGGAAAAATATGTGTATGAAAATCAATGATCATAATCTAGTTTTCCAATTCCTCTGCCGTGATCAGTTCCACACCTGCTTTGCTTAAAATGTCCGCTGCTTTATTAAGATCGCCGGTTTTGATTACGATGGAGGCATCATCCGAACCGGTTGCCAATGCGTACATATAATCAATATTGATTCCGGCTTTACAAATCTCCGATAATAAGACTTCGAGCTGACCAACCTTATGAGCCAGTTTTACCGCCAGCACTTCTGTCAGCATTGCCGTAAATCCGGCTTCTTTTAATACGTTTCTTCCCTTTTGCGGGTCGGATACGATCATGCGGAGCAGACCGTAATCGCTGCTGTCAGCAAGGGATAAGGATACGATATTGATGTCATTTCTTTTCAGCGTTGCCAGAACATTGTCCAGACGACCTTCCCTATTTTCTATAAAAACAGATAACTGATTTACAAACATAGTCCCTCTCCTTTCGCGCTACACCAGTTTACGTTTATCGATCACGTGAACGGCTTTTCCCATGCTTCTTTCGATCGTCTTTGGCTCTACCAGTTTAACTTTCACGGCAAGACCGATTGCCTGCTGAATGGCATGTGCGATCTTTTTGGTCAGATTTTCCAATTCACTGATCTTATCCGAGAAGAAAATCTCATCCACTTCCACCTGAACTTCCAGGGTATCCAGATTGTTGATACGGTCTACAATCATCATATAATACGGTGTGGTCTCACCCAGTTCTAACAGGGCTGCTTCCACCTGCGAAGGGAAGACATTGACACCACGGATAATGAGCATATCGTCCGAACGGCCTTTGAAACGGCTGATTCTGGGAAGAGTACGTCCACATTCACATTTTTCATAACTGATGCTCGTCAGATCCTTTGTACGATAACGGATCAGCGGCAGACCTTCTTTGGTCAATGTGGTAAATACCAGTTCTCCCGTCTCATTTTCGCCCACAGCCTCATAGGTTTCCGGATTGATGATCTCCGGAAGGAAATGGTCTTCGTATACATGCAGACCTTTATGGTAGATACAGTCACAGGCAACACCCGGTCCCATAACTTCTGAAAGCCCGTAGATATCAAATGCATTGATGTGAAGTTTTTCTTCAATCTGTAAACGCATCTGCTCCGTCCATGGTTCCGCACCACAGATCGCTGCTTTTAATTTGATCTTATCCAGATCCCCGTTTGCTTCCAGGGTTTCTGCAATATGCAACAAATAGGATGGTGTACAGGCAATTGCCGTCGCGCCAAAATCCTTCATCATGGTTGTTAATTTCTTGGTGTTACCCGTTGACATCGGCACAACGGTCGCTCCTAAATGCTCCGCGCCATAGTGGGCACCAAGACCACCTGTAAAAAGACCATAGCCGTAAGCGATCTGAATGACATCATCCCGGTTCAGGCCTGCCTGTGCAAAGGCTCTCGCCACACATTCGCTCCAGATCTCAATGTCCCTTTTCGTATAGCCGACAACGGTTGCTTTTCCCGTGGTTCCGCTGGATGCATGCACACGCACAATCTGTGACATGGGAACGGCAAATAAACCAAACGGATAGGTATCACGCAGATCATCCTTTGTCGTAAAAGGAAGTTTGGTAATATCTTCGATTCCTTTGATATCGCCCGGTTCAATGCCAACCGCCTGCATTTTTTTACGATAAAATTCAACATTATGATAGACTCTGTCCACCTGCTTCACAAGACGTTTGCTCTGCAGATTCTGCATCTCATCACGGCTCATGCATTCTTTGGTTTCATTCCAGATCATGTTGACAACCTCCTAACCTTCAAATCCAAGTAAAAAGGCTTTTTTATTGATCTCCACTGTTTTCGGCGGAACGGTCTTTTCAATTACGTTAAGCCATGCATCTTTGGAAAAATCCATATGTCTGGCTGCCACACCAAGTACAATGATGTTAAACACTTTGGAATTACCGAGTTTTAAAGCTTCCTCCATGGCATTGACTTTATAAACGTGATATTTCTTTTCCAGTTCTTCTACGATGTTTTCCGGATACTGTGCCGCACCGGTTACCACGGGCATGGGATCGATCCGATGATCATTGACCACGATCGCACCATCTTTTTTGAGGAAATGAGCATATCGGAGTGCTTCTAATCTTTCAAATGCGATCAGCACATCTGCCTGCCCTTCTTCTACAATGGGTTCTGCCACTTTTTTACCGTAACGGACATAAGTAACAACACTTCCGCCACGCTGTGCCATACCATGCACCTCGGAAAGTTTTACATCATAACCGGCATCCACTGTGATACCGCCTAAGATACGGCTGGTAAGGAGTGTACCCTGACCTCCTACTCCGACGATCATAATATTCTTTGTATTTTCTGCCATGACTATACCTCCACTGTCTCAATCGCACCAAATTTACAGATTCCCTTGCACAGACCGCATCCGTTGCACATGGTCTGGTCAATGGAAATGGTGCCATCTTCATTTTTCGTAAGTGCAGGGCAGCCCGGTTTTAAGCACATACCGCACTTTTTACATTTTTCTGAAACGGGCTCACATTTTGTAGTAAATTTATTTCCTTTTAACAAAACGCATGGGGATTTCGTGATGATCACGGACACTTCATCCTTGGCCGTTTCTTCTTTTAACACTTTTTCAAGGGTAACGGTATCAAATGCGTTGACTTCCACAACATTTTTTATACCCATGGCTTTGCACATCTGATAGATATTGATTGCGGGAACCACATCTCCCTTTAAGGTCTTACCGGTTGCGGCATGATCCTGATGGCCGGTCATTCCGGTTGTGGAGTTATCCAAGATCATAACCGTACCTGTACCCTGATTGTATACCATGTTCATCAGGGAGTTGATTCCGGTATGCATAAAAGTAGAATCTCCGATCACGGCTACCCAGTTCTTGATATAGTCTTTTCCTTTTGCTTTTTCCATACCATGCAAAGAAGAGATACTGGCACCCATACAAATCGTGGTATCCACTACACTTAAAGGTGCTACGGCTCCCAGTGTGTAACATCCGATATCACCGGCTGCATGGATCTTTAATTTGTTCAGCACGGAATATACGCTTCTGTGCGGACATCCCGGACAAAGAATGGGAGGACGAGCCGGAACCTGTGCAGCTTCTTCCAATGCCATGTCTTCTTTTAATACTGCCTTGCGAAGCATATTGGCACTGTATTCTCCCTGTACGGTAAAGATCTCCTTACCGATACATGGGATTCCCCATGAACGGATCTGTTCTTCAAAAACAGGCTCTAATTCTTCAAATATGTATAAGGTATCCACTTTAGAAGCAAACTCTTCGATCAGTTTTCTCGGTAACGGATGTACCAGTCCGAGTTTTAAAACACTGGCATTCGGGCAGGCTTCTTTTACATACTGATAGGCAATACCGCTTGTGATAAAACCAATCCCGGTATCGTTCATTTCCACACGGTTGATCGGCATCTCACAGGCATCCGCTGCCATTTCTTTTAATCTTTTTTCCACATATACATGTCTGCCTTTTGCCATACCCGGCATCATGACAAATTTGGAAATGTTGCGTTCATACACAATGTCTTCCGGTTCGCATCTTTCTTCGAGTGTAACCGGTCCCTGGGAATGAGCCAGACGGGTTGTCGTACGCACAATGATCGGTGTGTCATACTTTTCGGACAGATCAAATGCATATTTCATAAAGTCCTTGGCTTCCTGTGAATCGGACGGCTCTAATACCGGCACCATAGCGGCTCTTGCCACACATCTGGTATCCTGCTCATTCTGTGAAGAATAAAGTCCCGGATCATCGGCTGCTACCATAACAAGACCACCGTTTACACCGCAGTAAGAGACTGTATAAAGAGGGTCGCTAGCTACATTCACACCCACGTGTTTCATGGATGCCATGGAACGTACACCACTGATGGAAGCACCGATGGCTACTTCCATTGCCACTTTTTCATTCGGAGACCACTCTGCATAAATCTCCGGGTATTTTACGATATTTTCACTGATCTCGGTACTTGGTGTGCCGGGATATGCTGCGGACACTTTCACGCCCGCTTCGTAAGCGCCTCTGGCAATGGCTTCATTGCCTAACATAATCTTTGTTTCACTCATTGATCAATCACCTTTCTGTTTCTTCTATTGTAATCGCATTCCTGCGCTATAATTCCTAACTTAAATTCTGCTCTGCAATCAGTTTGTTTGCGCCGTAAATCTCACGTAACTTCGGCTTTTCAATCTTGCCGGTCGGATTACGGGGAATGTCTGCAAAAATAACTTCATGCGGACGTTTGTAACGAGGCAGTTCCATACAGAAAGCATCCACTTCTTCTTTGGTCATGCTCATACCTTCTTTTACCTCAATGATTGCTGCTGCAATCTCTCCCAAACGCTTATCCGGAAGTCCGATGACCGCGACATCATGTACCTTATCATTGGTGCGGATAAAATCTTCGATCTGAACCGGATAAAGGTTTTCACCACCACTGATGATAACGTCTTTTTTACGGTCTACCAGGAAAATAAAGCCGTCCTCATCTTCCTGTGCCATATCTCCGGTAAAGAGCCAGCCATCCTGCAATACTTCATTCGTTGCTTTTTCATCATGATAATAACAGGTCATGACACCGGGACCTTTTACCGCAAGTTCTCCTACTTCACCTTTGGCAACGATATTACGGTTTTCATCCACGATCTTGACTTCCCAGCCATATCCTGCTTTTCCGATTGCGCCGACTTTATGAATATTTTCCACGCCAAGATGCACGCAGCCCGGTCCAATGGATTCGGACAATCCGTAATTGGTATCGTATAAATGGTTGGGGAAAATACTCTTCCATCTCCTGATCAGACTCTGCGGAACGGGTTGTGCACCGATATGCATCAGTCTCCACTGTTTTAAATCATAGTCTGAAAGATTGACTTTTCCGCTTTCTATGGCTTCTAAGATATCCTGTGCCCACGGCACTAAGAGCCACACAATCGTACATTTTTCTTTGGATACCGCATCTAAGATAAATTCCGGCTTTGTTCCTTTTAATAAAACTGCTTTACTGCCGGATAAAAGACTGCCAAACCAATGCATCTTTGCTCCCGTATGATACAGGGGCGGAATGCACAAAAAGACATCTTCCCTTGTCTGTCCGTGATGATTCTGCTCCACTTTGCACGAATGCATCAGGCTTCTGTGTTTATGTAAAATCGCCTTCGGGAATCCCGTAGTACCGGATGAAAAATAAATAGCGGCATCGTCATCATCCGATAAGATCATGGTTGGAGCCTGACTGGAACAATTGGCTGATAAAGAATGATAATCATCCGCAAAACCCGGACAACCTTCTCCTACATAGATAAGCAGTCTTCCCTTACTGATACGATCTGCAATCTCTTCCACACGTCCAATAAACGGATTGCTGAATACCAATACATCCACTTCGGCAAGATTAACACAATATTCAATCTCATCCGCTGAATAACGGAAATTAAGCGGTACCGCAAGTGCACCGGTTTTTAAAATACCAAAATAGATCGGAAGCCATTCCAATCCATTCATCATCAGGATCGCCACTTTATCCCCTTTGCGTATTCCCCTCTGAATCAGAAGATTGGCAAAACGGTTGGCCTTTTCATTAAATACGCTCCATGTGATCTCCCTGCGATAACTGGTCTTGGGATTGGGTTCAATCAGTTCATATTCTTTCCAGGTAACCCTTCTGTCTTCTTTGATCTCCGGGTTAATCTCAACCAGACAAATGTCATTGGGATATTCCCTGGCATTTTTCTCCAAAAGTTCGGTAATCGGCATTTCTCTTTTCCTTCCCAACATATTATTTTGCAATTCGTCCATTTAACGCTTTACACTGTTAAAATCCATTATAGCATTTGTGTATATCGGGGTCAAGAAAAAAGAACTGCCAAAAACAGCAGTTCTTTCTTGAAATTACCTTATTTAATCTCTAAATCACTCCAGTTATCATCCGGAACCAAAGCCACATATGTCTTACCGGTATTGATCTTGATCTCTTCACCGTTTGCATCATAGTAACGGGTCGGTTCTGTTGCGCCTGTTTTTAACCAGGTAACCGGAATGGCTTTTCCGTTTGTTACATAATAACCGGCTGCAGGTGTTCCTACGATACAGTTAAAGATCATATAACCATTCTCATCATACTGGTTGAATGTACAACTCTGGATCAAAAGATTCTTGAATGCTAACTGTTCATTGGTAGCACCATCCAAATGTGCCTTTCCATATTCAAAATACTTGTAAACGCCTTCTTCTTCATCATATTCTAAGTAAGAACCGTTGTGTTCAAACGGAAGTTCTACCTTAGAAGCGGAAAGGGCATCCGTGTTTTCGGAAAGATCGATCGGATCTGCCTTCGGTGCAAAGTTGTAATGTGGTCCCACATAATATTCATTGTATTCGGTATCCACTTTAGAACTCTCAAAACGGCTTGTCAGATCCCCTGACATAATGTACTCCGTAAACTCTCTTGCCTTGCCATTGTTTACACGTGAAAATCCGCCGGAAAAATGATCCGCATACGGTTCTGCAAAATAAGGATCAATGTAGAACGGGCCACCATCATGGCAAAGTACTGCATTCCATTCTGCAGCGATCAGAATGTTTGTCGGTCTTACTGAACGGATACTTCCTAACTGTTCGATACTCTCCCAGTCTTTTACAATTGCCATCAGTCGTGTGATACGACCATTCTTGGTACTGTTCATCATTTCATATACAATGTCAGCCTCATTTAATCCAAAATGAGGTAATGCAGTCAGTTCATTGTCCACCATGGCAGCGATCGGTCTCTGGTTCTTCAAACTTTCGTCGATCGGCTCATTGGTCAATTCACTAAAATACATTCCTTCGGGAAGTTCATCTTCGAGTACTGCTTCTTCCGTACTTTCTTCTGTAGCATCAGCCTGCTCAATCGGAATCTCTTCCACAGTAGCTGTTACCGTTTCTTCATCATCGCCACATGCACATAATACGGCAGACATTGCCAGTGCTGTGAGAGCGAATACTAATCTTTTCTTCATTTTCATACCTTCCTATTGTTTATCCTTTTTGTCGCAACAGCCTTAGTATACATAAAAAACGGCTCTTACACAAGTAAAATGTAACATTTTTGTAAAAATTGGGAGATTCTTAAGAATTCACATCATAACTCCTTCTTTTTTGCCAGTTTGCACACGGACAGTCCGGAAATCGTGCCAACCGTAATTCCCACAAGTACATCGCTTAAATAATGAACGCCGACATAGACTCTGGACAATGCCATCAAAAGTCCCGCCGTCAGGACACCGACTTTGTTTTTTCTCTTTTTAAATAACTGGAAAAATACAATGGCACTGGCAAGGCTGTTTGCAGCGTGTCCCGATGGAAAGGAGGAATCGGGCTGTTCGTTTATAAGGATCTTCAATTCTTCCAACACTTCATAAGGTCTGTCCCTGTCCACCAGGTTTTTTATGATCAGGTTGTTAATCAAAAAGCACAGGGCAATGGAGAACAGGGATAGTTTTCCCGCTTTGCGTGTATCCTTTTTTACCATCAGAATCAGGGAAAAACCAATCCATAAAAGGCCATAATCCCCAAGTCTTGTAAGTGTTTTGATAAACGGCGTCACCTTTTTGGAACGCAGATTTTCCTGTACCCACAACAATATGTTTTCATCCATTGCCTGAAATCTGCTCATGAAATATTCCTTCCCAAAACTATTTTAAAACAATCTTCTTGTATGTTTTCTTTCCTCTTCTGACAACAATGCCATCTCCGGATAACTGCTCAGCACTAAAAAGTGCTTTGATATCCGTTACTTTTTCATCGGCTGCACTGACACCGCCCTGTTCTACCGCACGTCTTGCTTCGGAGCGGGAAGGCGTAAGTCCGCCTTTTACAAGCAAAGAAAGGATATCAATACTTCCATCCTGCAGATCTTCTGCTGTCAGTTCCACAGTCGGCATATCCGCAGCATTACCGCCGCCGCCAAATAACTGTTTGCTTGCCGTTCTTGCTTTCTCTGCTTCTTCTTCCCCATGTACCAGTTTTGTCAGTTCATAGGCAAGAATATCTTTTGCTTCGTTTAACTGGCTGCCTTCCCAGTCATTCATCTTGTCGATTTCTTCAAGCGGAAGGAATGTGAGCATACGGATGCATTTTAACACATCGGCATCTGCCACATTTCTCCAGTACTGGTAGAATTCAAACGGAGAAGTCTTGTTCGGATCAAGCCATACAGCACCTTTCTGGGTCTTACCCATCTTCTTGCCTTCGGAATTAAGAAGCAAGGTAATGGTCATGGCGTATGCATCTTTTCCTAATTTACGACGGATCAGTTCTGTACCGCCAAGCATGTTACTCCACTGGTCATCCCCGCCAAACTGCATATTACAGCCATATTTTTGGAATAAGGTATAGAAATCAAAACTCTGCATGATCATGTAGTTAAACTCTAAGAAACTCAGTCCTTTTTCCATTCTCTGCTTGTAGCACTCTGCGGATAACATTCTGTTGACAGAAAAATGAGCACCCACTTCACGAAGTACATCAATATAATTCAGATCCATCAGCCAGTCCGCATTATTAACCATGATTGCCTTGCCTTCGGAAAAATCAATAAAACGGCTCATCTGCTTTTTAAAGCAGTCACAGTTATGCTGGATGGTTTCCGGTGTCATCATGGAACGCATGTCCGTTCTTCCCGAAGGATCCCCGATCATGGCAGTACCGCCGCCAATTAATACGATGGGCTTATTGCCCGCTTCCTGTAAACGTTTCATTAAGCAAAGTGCCATAAAATGTCCTACATGAAGACTGTCCGCTGTCGGATCAAATCCAATATAAAAAGTCGCTTTTCCTTCATTGATAAGATCTCTGATCTCCGATTCATCCGTTACCTGTGCAAGCAGTCCTCTTGCCTGCAGTTCTTCGTAAATTTTCATAATAACTATCTCCTTTAAAAATTATTTATTCACCATCAGTTTTGTCATAGCTTCGTTCAGGCCGCCAACCGTCAGCCGATACATGGGGATCAACTGTTTGATCGCCGTTTCCGCCTCACGCCACGGTGCATGTCCCACTGCCATCTTAGGATTCATCCAGACCACTTTTTTATAATGGGACTTTACTAATTTTAACCATTCCCAGCCGGGAAGTCCACCATTTGGTCCGCGGTAATTGCCGGTATCCGAATACAACTCTTCCGGTGCCATTGCCGCATCTCCCACAATAATGACCTTATAATCACTGTCCAGATTGCGGAACATCCATTCCGTATCGATCCAGTCCCCGTTTTCACATTCCGGCGTGTTGTAAAGTTTGCTGTAAATGCAGTTGTGAAAATAATACGCCTTCACATCTTTGTAGTGATTGGATTTATAAACTGCCTGAAACAGTTCATTAATCAATTTGGTATAAGGGATCATCGTACCGCCCGAATCCATTAATAAGAGCAGTTTAATGGCATTCTTACGCGGTTTTTCCATAACAATATGCAGCATGCCGCCATTGTTGCAGGTCTTGTCAATGGTACCGTCAATATCCAGTTCCGTTTTGGGAATGTCCAGTTTCGTTGAAAACTGACGCAGTTTCCTCAGCGCCTGCATAAACTGGCGGTTATCCATGACTCTGTCATCCCGGAAATCCCGGTATTTTTTGGAACCGATCACGGCAAATGCTGACTGATAACCGGTATTGCCGCCCACACGGACACCACCGATATTGCCGCCGGTATTTCCAAAAGAGGTTTTCCCCATGGTACCGATCCAGTGCGAACCGCCGTTATGTTCGCTGTCCTGATCTTTTAGGCGTTGTTTGAATTTTTCTTCCACGTCATCCTTGTCAATCTTAAGATCTTCTACCTGATTGAGCCATTGCTTTTCCGTTTCCTGTAAAAACTCATTCATTTCCGGCTTATCCAGCCATTTCAGCATATTGGCGCCCACTTCCGTTTCCATGGATGCCCCCTTAAAATTGGCTTCAAACACCATATCAAATTTATCAAAATCCGTTTCACTCTTCACAAGGATCATCCTTGCTAAATAATAAAACTCCGTTAAGGATGCCTTGCACATCCCTTTGTCCAGTGCTTCCTGTAAGGTAAGGAACTCACTCATCGTCACCTTGAGCCCACTGGCGCGCAGATCATAAAAAAATTTGGTAAACATGTATCACACTCCTGTGTCACGCTTGTTCTTTCTTCCTGCCATCTACGATATCATCAATAGTTATGCGCCATTTTTTCTTTTACCGTGGCAAGATCCTCATCCTTTTTTACGACCACTCCGATAAAAGGCAGTTCTTTTTTGATCTTTTCCACCGGGATACCACTGATCTGCAATACATTGATCCAGTCGATCAGTTCGGAGGTGCTTGGTTTCTTTCTTACATCTTTCATGGCGCGGATATCATAAAATACATCAAATGCATTTTTTAACACATGTTCTTCCACATCCGGAAAATGTGTGCGTACGATTTCTTCCATCAGCGGTGCATCCGGGAAATCGATGTAATGGAAAATACAACGTCTTAAAAAAGCATCCGGCAGTTCTTTTTCCGCATTGGATGTGATGATCACGATCGGACGGTGTTTTGCTTTTACCGTTCTTTTGGTCTCGTGAATATAAAATTCCATCTGATCCAATTCCCATAAAAGGTCATTGGGAAATTCCAGATCGGCTTTATCAATCTCGTCAATCAGCAGGATAACCTGTTCCTCACTTTCAAATGCTTCCCCCAATTTACCAAGTTTTATGTATTTGGCTATATCGTCCACGCCTTCTTCCCCAAACTGTCCGTCATAAAGACGCTGAATGGTGTCATACATATAAAGCCCTTCCTGTGCTTTTGTCGTGGATTTGATATTCCAGATCAACAGTTTTTTGCCAAGGGACTGTGCCACTGCCTGGGCAAGCATCGTCTTGCCGGTTCCCGGCTCTCCTTTTATCAAAAGCGGCTTCTGCAAAGTGATCGCTACATTTACCGCAGTCAAAAGTTCATTACTTGCAACATATTCGTTTGTTCCCTGAAAATCATTCTGTAACTGGTTCATGAAAGTTCCTCCGCTTTCTTTTCTTGAAATTCCAACATATTCATGTTACGATATTCCACATCTAAAAGCAAGAAAAAAGAGGACCTGACGATGAATAAATTACATGATTTTCGTATTTCACTGGAGATTTTTCCTCCCAAAAAAGAAGAAGAATTTGCCGGTGCTTATGAATTACTGGACAAAATGGCACTTTTACAACCCGATTTTATCAGCGTAACCTATGGTGCGGGCGGATCCCGTTCCAAAAAGACCGTGGAAATGACTTCTTATATCCACAACACCTTAAAGATCCCGGCACTGGCACATTTAACCTGCGTCGGCAACACCAAAAATGACATTGACCGAGTTGTTTCCGATCTAAAGGCTGCCGGAATCCACCGCATCCTCGCTCTTCGCGGTGACCGTCCCGCTTACATGACGGACGAGCAATACAATGCCAGAGAATTTGAACACGCTTCCGACATGATCACCTATTTAAAAAAGACCACGGATCTTAGTATCTCCGGTGCCTGTTATCCGGAAAAACACTTTGAAGCGAAGTCTTTTACGGAAGATATCCGTTATTTAAAACAAAAAGCGGATCTTGGTCTGGAAATGCTGATCAGCCAGCTCTTTTTTGATAATGATATGTTCTACCGTTTTGAAGAAATGGCAAGGATCGCCGGAATTGATATTCCCATCTGTGCCGGCATCATGCCCATTACGACCTCCAAACAATTGGGAACCACGGTATCCCTTTCCGGTTCCTCCGTTCCCAAAAAATTAGCCGACCTGATCGCATCCTATGATGACAAGCCGGAAGATATGCGTAAAGCCGGCATTGAATATGCGGTAAACCAGATTCTGGATCTGAAGGCCCATGGCATAAAAGACATCCATCTGTATTCCATGAATAAAGCAAAGACCACAAAAGAAATCTTTGAAGCCATCCGCTAAAAAAGGAGACCGTACGGTCTCCTTTTTTAGTTCCAATCTGCATTTTCAATCTTTTTATCCCTTGTCATCAGCTCTTTCATCGCTTCTGCCGCCGGTTTGTTTTCAAATAAAACTTTATTTACCTGCTCGATGATCGGGATCTGCACATGATACTTTTCTGCCAGTCCCATGGCTGCTTTGGCTGAATAAACACCCTCAACCACCATTTTTACCTCTTTCATGGCTTCGTCCATGGTCTTGCCCTGTCCGATCAGAATGCCGGCACGACGGTTACGGGAATGCATGCTGGCACAGGTAACGATAAGATCCCCGATGCCGGAAAGTCCGCAAAATGTTTCAAACCTTCCTCCCATTGCCATACCCAGTCTTGATATCTCCGCGATTCCACGGGTAATCAGAGCCGCTTTGGTATTGTCCCCATAGCCAAGACCATCCGCAATACCGGCTGCAAGTGCTACCACATTTTTCAGTGCGGCTCCCAGTTCAATACCAAGAACATCCGGGCTGATATACACACGGAATACATCACTCATAAATATATTCTGGATCCATTCGGCAGTCTCTTTCTTTTTGGCACCCACTACGATTGTAGTCGGAATCCCGCGTCCTACTTCCTCTGCGTGGGAAGGGCCGGATAATACCGCCACTTCTGCCTGGGGTACTTCCTCTTCTATAACCTGTGAAAGCGTCATCAGCGTACTCTCTTCCACACCCTTTGCCACATTTACGATTAACTGCCCCTTCCTTACTACCTCACGTAAAGAAGCGGCTGTACTTCTTACAAACGGAGAAGGTACTGCCAGAACCAAAAGATCCTGATTCTCCACTGCTTCCTGTAAATTGCTTGTAAAGGTAATGCGATCCGACAGGATAACCCCCGGCAGTTTATCCTTATGTTCATGATTTTCTTTTAACATGGTGATCTCATCTTCTATGATGGACCAGACTTTTACTTCATGTCCATTGTTGCTAAGAAGTACGGATAATGCAATTCCCCAGCTTCCGGCACCGATCATACCAATATTTGCCATTTTTCCTTCTTTCCCACACAGTTATAAGAGCATGTGTGCCTATATTTTTATATCCTTTAATCCACTTTGTTTTTCTTTGATAAATACGTCTTGCGTTCTGTTCCCATAAGCAGTTTTTTAATATTGGAACGGTGTCTCCAATACGCCATTGCCATTAAAAACAATGCCACGGCATACATCTCATACACAGCCGACCGGGACATATCTGCAAAAAATCCCGTCTGACCACAGTAGATCAACTGGATCATAAAAAAGAGATAGACCAGCAAAGATCCGAGTGATACATAATGCGTAGTCAAAAAAGTGCCAAAAAATACGATCACACCCACAACGATGAATACGGGCGGCATGGACAAAATAAGTCCTGCCGTGGAAGCGATTCCTTTTCCTCCTTTAAAGCCAAGATAAAAGGGATAATTATGTCCTAAAATCGCACCTGCCGCGGTATATAACACAAGCAGATACAGCATATCCGTATGGGTTGCTCCAAATAATACTTTGACAAGTAAAATCGCCAGCATGGTCTTTATAATGTCACCGGCAAGCACAATCAGACCGGCTTTTGTTCCTAAAACTCTCAATGTGTTGGTCGTTCCCGCATTGCCGCTTCCCACCGTACGAATATCAATGCCATGCATCTTTCCGTATATATATGCTGTCTGGAACAATCCAAATACATATCCTATGAGTAAACACGCCACTCTAACCATATCCGTTCTCCTATTTTTCCTCGTTCCGTTCTCTTATGATAAACTTAAGGGGTGTTCCTCTAAAGCCAAATGCATTTCGTATCTGATTTTCAATATATCGGGTGTATGAAAAATGCATCAATTGTTTATCATTGACAAAGATTACAAATGTCGGCGGTTTTACCGATACCTGCGTAATGTAATACAGGCGCAGACGTTTTCCCTTATCCGATGGCGGTTGCTGCATGGCAACGGCTTCTGACATGATCTCATTTAACACACCGGTTGCGACACGCAGGGAACAATTCTCAATGACCGCATCAATTGTCTCATATAATTTACCGATACGCTGTCCTGTCTTGGCAGAGATAAACAGCATCTCCGCATAGGGCATGAAGGATAAAGTCGAACGCACTTTTTCCGTGAAACGATAAATGGTCTTGTCATTCTTTTCTACCAGATCCCATTTGTTGACCGCAACGATAAAGCCCTTGCCTCTCTCATGGGCAATCCCCGCGATCTTGGCATCCTGTTCGGTCACGCCTTCGTTGGCATCAATTACAAGTACCACAACATCCGCACGTTCCACCGCACTTACGGTACGGATGATCATATAATGCTCTAAATCTTCCTTTACCTTGTTCTTTCTTCTAAGACCGGCAGTATCAATAAAAACGTATTCTCTTCCGTTGAATTTGACCGGCGTATCAATCGCATCACGGGTGGTTCCCGCGATATCCGATACAATCACTCGATTTTCACCGATCAATTTATTGATCAGGGAAGATTTTCCGACATTGGGTTTTCCGACAATGGCAATCTTAGGACGGTCATCCTCTTCTTCCTCTGCCATTTTTTCGTCATCAAAATGCTCTATCACCTTATCAAGCATATCGCCGATTCCTAAGCGGTTTGCTGCTGAGATCGGAATCGGATCCCCGATTCCCAGGTTATAAAACTCATAGGTGTCCAGCATGAATTTGTGAAAATCATCCACTTTATTCACAACCAAAAGTACCGGCTTGCGGGATTTACGAAGCATATCCGCCACTTTCATATCCGAATCCACAAGACCCTGTTTAACATCCACGATAAAAAGAATCACATCCGCAGTATCAATTGCAATCTGTGCCTGATCACGCATCTGGGATAAAATAATATCACTGCTGTCCGGTTCGATTCCTCCGGTATCAATTAATGTAAATGCACGATCCAGCCAGGTAACATCCGTATAGATACGATCCCTCGTAATACCCGGTGTATCTTTTACAATCGCGATCTTTTCGCCGGCAAGCGCATTAAACAAGGTGGATTTTCCCACATTGGGTCTGCCAACGACAGCCACGATCGGTTTTGCTTTCTTTTTTGCCATGTTTACCTCACATCCGTATTTGTTTTATCTCTCCTTCGATAAAACACATTCTAAAAATCCATATCCGCTTGATTTTACAATATCTATTCTCACTTGTAAAGTTTTTTGCAAATCTTCCACAGTCAGATCATCCAGCAATACGGTCTCCCCGCTTCTTAGAACATTCTCCGGCAAAAGCAGACGTTCTCCCAGATCGATATCCTTACACTGGGCAATGATATCCGTCCCGGTTAAAAGCCCGGTAACCGTGATTCTCTCTCCAAAAAAATCATTGCGGATGGGAATAACCCGAATCGTTTTTTCCGGAAAAGCTTCCATGATCTCCTCCGCCATCTGCCGGATATAAGGATACACCAGCTTGCCTGTAATAACAGAAATCTTCTCTTTCGGATACACCCTTTTTTCTTTTAAGGCATCGTAAAGACTCTCTTTAAATTCTTCCAGCATAAGTCTGACCATGCCCACACCGTTTTCCAACTGTAAATAACCGTCATAATTTTCCTCATCCGGCAACTGCCTGTCCGCTAAAATATACCATTCATCGGAAGCATGGATAAAATGAATGCCATACTCTGCCAATGCTTTCTTTTGCCAGGATTCGATCAGATCAATCACTTCCCCGGCGTCTTCTTTTTCAAAAGGCTCCAGCGGATACAGCCCTTCCCTGTACTTGGACAATCCGACCGGTACCACGGAAACGCTTCTTAAATGGGGAAGATATTTGTAAAGTTCCTGCAAACTGTATTCGAGTTCCTTGCCGTCGTTTACCCCCTTGCAAAGTACAATCTGCCCATTCATCTCAATTCCCGCTTCGTAAAAACGGTCCACCTTTTTCAGTGCATCCCCTGCAAAACGATTGGTTAACATCTTGCATCGAAGTTTGGGGTTCATGGTCTGAAAGGAAATATTAATCGGGGACAAATGGTATTTTATAACCTTATCCATATCCCGGTCCGACATATTGGTCAGGGTAATATAATTGCCCTGTAAAAAGGAAAGTCTGGCATCATCATCCTTAAAATACAATGTCTCACGCATTCCTTTCGGCATCTGGTCAATAAAGCAGAATATACATTTGTTGGAACAGGAACGATAATCATCCATCAATCCATTGTCAAATACGATGCCTAAATCCTCGTCCTCATCTTTTTCAATCTCCAGTTCCCACTCTTCTCCATTGGGTTTGCGTATCGTAACGACAATCTCATAATCCTCACAGTAGTACTGGTAATCAAAAATATCCTCTATCTCATGTCCACTTATCTCTAACAGCACATCTCCGGGTTCGATCTCCATTTCTTCGGCAATGCTTCCCGGCAAAACCTGCTGTATCACATGTTCTTTCTTTTTCATAGTAATCCTCAAATAATCATGTAAAACTTTATATTTTATTGTACTAAAATTACTTTCTTTGTACAAGGAAAGATTAAAAAAAGAGAGTCCTCTTTTTGAGAACTCCCTTTCCGTTATTCTTTATTCCATCACATCAAAGGTAAGGATTGCTTTAAACAGATCCCCATCCAGTTGTAATGCAAATTCTCCATTCATGGATTTCATAAGGTTTTTGGCAATGGAAAGCCCCAGTCCGCTTCCTTCACTTCTGCGGGACTCATCCCCCTGAACAAAACGCTCCGTCAATTCTTCCGGATTCACATTCAAGGGTTGTGCCGAAATATTCTTGATGGAAAGATCCACCTTCTTTTGAGAGGTTGCTGTCTGTGTCCATTCCTCCATAGTCAGATACACTCTGGTTCCTTCCAGGGCATATTTGCTGATATTATTGTACAGATTCTCAATGACACGGAACAGATATCTGCTGTCCACCCTAATATAAATCGGAACATCGGGTAATTTTTCAATCATAACCAGTCCCTTGTCCTCAAACTTCTCTGCAAACTCACCAAATACCTGATGAATGAATTCCACAAAATTGATTCTCTCGTACTGAATGGAAATATTGCCGGAGGAAATCTTGGATGCTTCTACCAGATCATCCGTCAGTTGTTTTAAACGCTGGGATTTCATATCCAGCACATCCACATATCCCCTGATCTTCTCATCCGTAATATTTTCCCGTTTGATCAGATCCACATAATTGATAATGGAAGTTAATGGTGTTTTTATATCATGGGATACATTCGTAATCAGATCCGCTTTCATCTTCTCATCCTTCATACTGGTCTCCACTGCCTGATGAATGGATGCGCCGATGCTGTTAACCGATTTTGCAAGGATTAAATTCCCTCCATGAAGATGCTCCGTCGGAACTTTGTAGGCAAAATCGCCTTCTTTGATCTTTTCAATGCCCTGCACGATATTTTCCCGTTCTTTTGCATTCATGTACAGCCATGCGCCTACCACCATATCCATTATAAATGCCAATATAATGCCCTTTAGATCCCAAAGCACCAGTACCAGATTGCAGGCTAAAAATAACAGATACGGAAGCCATGTCCGGCTGATCATGGAACCATTATCATATGTCTCCATAAGTCCTTTTTTCAGACGTACTGCCAAAACATAAAGTAAAGAATCCCGGTATACTTTTCCTCCTTTTATCTTCCGCACTCCGCATAGATACAACTGCGAAAAATAAATATGGAACAAAAACAGTATGCCACCCATGGCATAGGCAAGTGTGTATATATTTTCTTTGCTACCCGAAAAGTAAGGGGTAAATTCTTTTGCTACCGCAAGCACCCCCGCAATTCCCAAAAGCCATAAGAAAATATATATCTCGGCATAAATCCGCCGGCTTCTTTCCATCCGGGCCGCACGCTTACCTTCAAATTCCATTGTCATCTCCAGTTTTGTCATAGAAAGAAAACTAAGGAAAAATGCTGCAAGCGCCAGGAAAAATCCTACAAACCACAAAATAAAGTAAGGAACCGGTTCTTTATAGGCTTCGTATGCTCTCTGCATCACATCCTCATTGGCATAATCATCGTGAATGCCGATCCAGATGCGGGAACCATCCTGGAAGGAGTAGGCATACTGGGAAAGAATCGAACGCATATCCTGTGCATTCAGATCCGTATTGGTGGAAATCTGCATCTTATCCGGATTGTAGGAAATAAAACGGTTGTATTTTGCAAAAAGAGCCGTAATATCATCCGATGACATTCCTTTTAAGGATGCCCCTATATTCGTATAATAGGAAGTTTTTCCGTTCTCGGTAAATGCATAGCAAAAGATCAGATTGGTACTTCCATCCGCATATTTTTTCTGATATTTTGTATATTCCGTATAATTCTGAAATAACTCCGATGCCGTAATCTGCAGATTGGTGACCAAAGTCTTATACTCTGCATTGGTCGTCGCATACGCTTCCAGTTCTTTCCCTTCCACGGTCAGATAACGGTCATACAACTGGCTTCTGCTTCCGATCGTTTCAAAATCAAATCCGTAATTGCCCCACTTAATAAGATCATCCAGAAAATAACTTGCCGTTACGCTGTCATCTGCCATGATATCATCCCGATTGGCAAAAGAAGAGATATCCACTATCTTTTTCCCATTGTAGATTCCATTTGTTTCCATCTGATTACGGATCACACACATCCTTGTAATATCTGCCGTCTGGTCCTTTAATATCTGCGTAAATAAACCGGAATCTTCAAAATCGGTTCTCTGCCGCTCCACCGGCGTCCGGCGGTAACGGTAGGAATTCTTATCGCCTTTTACTTCTATTACGGAAGAAAGATAAAGTAATACAAGACAAACCGCCATCATAACAACAGCAATCCTGTTTACCCACAATATGATTCCTCTCAATCCTCTTTTGGTTCCTGCTTTCATTGTACTTCCCTTTCTTCTTATTGTTTCTCAATCTTGTATCCGACGCCCCATACTACTTTTAAGTAGCGTGGCTCTTTGGGATTAATCTCAATTTTTTCCCGGATATGCCGGATATGTACTGCCACCGTATTATCCGCACCGATGGCTTCCTCTTCCCAGATGTTTTCATAAATCTGTTCGATGGAAAATACCCGTCCCTGATTCTTAACCAGCAAAAGAAGTATATTATATTCAATCGGAGTCAGTTTCACACTCTCTCCTTCCACCGTCACTTCCTTGGTCTCATCATTGATCGCAAGACCTCCGGCACGATAAATATGTTCTTCTGTTTCCATCTCATTGCCCAATTTGGTGTAACGGCGAAGATGGCTCTTAACACGTGCAATCAGTTCCAATGGATTAAACGGCTTGGTAATGTAATCATCCGCTCCGATATTCAGTCCCAAAATCTTATCCGCATCTTCTGATTTTGCGGACAAAAAGAGAATCGGAATGCTGCTGTATTCCCGAATCTTCATCGTTGCCCGGATTCCGTCCAGTTTGGGCATCATAATATCAATAATCAAAAGTTTGACATCATTCTTTTTTAACTGTTCGATTGCTTCCTGCCCATCATATGCTTTAATAATACCAAATCCTTCCTGCATCAGATAGATCTCTATCGCATCCACAATCTCTTTGTCATCATCACAAACCAATATATTTGTCATATGTCTTTTCCAGAATGCCTCCCTCGGATTCTGTACTCCTTCCCATAAAAACTATAATCAGTAAAACATAATTTTTTTAAGGTTCCTGTTTCATTTTATTAATTGTTTCTTAATTCAACACCAGAAAGGCTCCCAGATTTCCTCTTTTACCATTGCTTGCACGGTGGGAAAAGAGCAATTCCTTATTGCATGAGGTACAGATATCGGGCAGCGTGATATGTTCCTTTGTCAGTCCGGCTTCTGACAGCACCGCAAGATTAGCCTGCCAGAGATCTAACATTGCTTTTTCGGATGATTTTTTACGCACGATCCGATCTATATTGTCAGCCCCTGCAAAAACATCTAAAAACCGTTCTGCCACGTCCATGCTGACCTCATAACAGTCCACACAAATGGAAGGACCGATGGCAGCAACAATATCCTTCGGATCACAGCCATATTCCTGTGTCATTTTTTCCACGGTTACCTTTCCCATCTTTTCAACAGTTCCTCTCCAGCCGGAATGGGAAAGTCCGATGGCTTTCTTCACAGGATCTACAAAATACAGAGGAACGCAGTCCGCATAAAAAGTGGACAGCACAATCCCCGGTTCCTTGGTAATAAGACCATCCACATCCGTATAGCCCAACGGTCTTGTAATTCCGCTTCCCTTATCGATTGCCGTTACTTTTTTTACATTGGTGGTATGTGTCTGCATGGAAAGTACAAAGTCCTCCGGCTTGCATTGCAAAACTTTCGCAATCCTTGCAAAATTCTCATCCACATTTTCTTTCCGATCTCCCCTTGTATAGGATAGATTCATGGTGCCAAGATACCCCTCACTGACACCACCCACTCTGGTAGAAAACAAATGCCTGCAAACTCCCGTCTCAATCAGACTGGGAAATTGCAGGTATCTTACACCGTCTTTTTCCTGATCCAGTATCGTTTTCTCTCCTTGCTTTCTCACAAATTCCATTCTTCCCTCTTTCCGACATGGCAAGCCTTTTTATTTCCAATGATACCCTATGTGGCTAAAAGCATTTTGGATCCATTCAATCTTAGTGTCCGTAATTCCCACCACATCAAATCGTATCTGCTTTACCCACTTATGTTTCATGCAGTAATAATCCGCACAACGACTGATCTTTTTTTGTTTGTGATAAGGCACCGCCTGCAAAGCCTCTCCAAATGCATTTGTCCTGCGGTATTTCACTTCAAAAAAAACAATGCAGCCGCCATCCCTTCCTATGATATCCACTTCTCCCTGTTTGCAGCAAAAATTGCGTTCCACGATCCAGATTCCGTGCTTTTTTAAATACTCACAGACTGCCTCTTCGTAAAATGTACCAATCTCTCTTTTATTCATATACACAAACCTTTCTTTTCTGCTTCTCTCCAGAAAACAGGTTTGACGCCATTGCCCTATAATGGCTGCTACTTATTCATCTTACTGCGGATCTTTTCCATGGCATCCACAAAGACCAAAACCTCCGCCACCGCATTATACAGTTCCGGTGGAATCATATCGCCAATCTCCAGTTTGGACA
This sequence comes from uncultured Lachnospiraceae bacterium, assembly GCA_964386235.1. GTDB lineage: Bacteria > Bacillota > Clostridia > Lachnospirales > Lachnospiraceae > RGIG8767. The sequence goes on from CAYLSH010000001.1 coordinate 23,645, forward strand.
GAGTCTTTGCCAGTTTTTCATCCTGATGGATGGGAACATTGGATTCTTTGGCTTTGTCTATGATTTTTTCCGCTAAAAGTCCCCTTCCGGTTGCCAGGATCTTAGGTGCCTCTTCACTTGGATCATACTCCAGTGCAACCGCCGTAAATTGGGACAGATCCTTTTTCTTTTCGCTCATACCACTCCTCTAGCAAAGTGCGTCAAACGACTGTGAGGTCATGATAGGAATTGCTTTTTCCGTTTTCATAACTTCTGCAATCACGCTTTTTTCTTCTTCCTTTGTACTTGCCGTAACCGTTGTCATCACATGGTAGCCACGCTTGATCAGACGTTCGTTTAACTGATCGATATGCTGTTCTATAAAATCAATCATTTCCTCTTTTTCCATGCAAAAACGTGTACTCAGTTTTTCTTCTTCCAGACTGAGGAAAATGTCCATGTTCCCCAATACCGGCATTGACAGATGCAGAAGGGCTGTGAGTTTTCCATCGTCCCCCGTAGCTGCTTTTTTCCGTTTGTATACATACAGATCCCCATTGGCACCCTCATTATTCATCTTTATGGGAAGCTGCACATAATGGTAGATCTCATTGATCTGGTTCATAAACTGAATATTGCTTTTGACACTGCTTACTTCTTTTCCGAATGCGGACTCTTCTTTTCCGGCATTTTTAATCAGTTTTTGTAATTTATCCACCTGTTCTGTCAGATGTTCATAAAATTCTTTTACATATTCCGCAGAATTCATCTGTTCCGGTTTCATCAAAAACTGCTCCCGCAGCAGATCAAAAAGATTTTGGACCAGATTTTCTTTTGCTCCTTCTGTCTTAGTACCGGCTTCTTTTACAAGACGCATCCATTCGGCTTCTTTTGGATCTTCTGCTGTATCCGCATCCGGAACCGTACTTTCCGTTCCTTCCATACCGTTTTCCGTTACCACGATCCGCGCATTTTCCGTCACCGGCTCCTGCTTTGCCAGATGCTCCGATCCCTCTAACCCAGCGCTTGCCCGGTCATTCTGTGATGTTTCCTCCAAAACCGGTGCATTCTCCTGTGGGTTCGTGACGGATTCTTTAAAAATATCCACAAATCCCCGGATAAAGTTCTGCAAATCCTCCGGTTGCTGTTGCTGCAATTCCATCAAAAAATCCGCCGTCCGTGCACACAGTCCCTCCATATCCGAAAACAGATACTGCTGGCCGGTCTGATAAAGCCTCATCATGGAAAGATTTTCTTCCGTCACGGGAATATTCATTTTATGAAGCATCACCAAATCTTCAATCGGCGCATCCGGATACATTCCCATCTGCCTGTGCAGCGTACCCAGATTCTGCTTACTGACTGACATGCCCTGATGCATCATTTCTTCTGCCAGTGCCAGTGTCCTGTCCGTCACCGGGATATTGGCTGCCTCCAACGCTTTCATGGCATTTTGTTCCATCCCCGTATTGGCAAACAATGGCTTTAACGACAATTTACCATTTTGGTTACTATCCACAGAAAACGACATCTTCTGTCCAAGGGTAAGCATCAGTTCCTTATCCATTTTGGCATTTAGCAATACCGTATCTTCTAAAAGCAGGCTGATATCCTTACCATTTGCTGACACCAGTTCTCCCCGCAGGGTATCACCGGGGTGCAGGGACAGCACCGTTTTCAGAATCCTCGCTGCCAACACAGAATCTGCATTTTTTACCGCATCCGCCGCTTTCTTCGTCACTTCCGTATTCGCCTGTGTCTGCGCCAGACGATTCAACAAATCGATTGCCATCCTCTCACCCCTTTCTCCATCCTAAACAGTACACTCTCGCAATTTCTTACAAATGTCTCTCATTCTGCATTGTGTGAATGATACCCAATCCCAAAATCAGGTACTACAACATCTGACAAATACCTCAGATAACACATTATAAAAAATATAGATTTTTCACTCCTTGTTTTGGTATTTCGGCAGATAGATT
>CAYLSH010000001.1:25705-119084 GCA_964386235.1 uncultured Lachnospiraceae bacterium
GTGTGAAGCGCAGCGAGAGCGTGCCTCAAGGGACAGTTTCTCTGACACACACGTTTGTAGTGGCATTGCCACTTTGCTGCAATGCCGCCCTATGTACCGCTACGTGCGAAGCGCAGCGAGAGCGTGCCTCAAGGGACAGTTTCTCTGACACACACGTTCGTATTGGCATTGCCACTTTTACAGAAAGTTCTTGATGAAGGTCGTTCTGTGGATGGGACATGGGCCGAATGTTTTGAGTGCTGCGATGTGCGCTGCCGAACCGTAGCCCTTGTTGGATGCAAAGCCGTACTCCGGAAAAATGGAGTCGTATTCCACCATCAGACGATCCCTCGTAACCTTGGCTATGATACTGGCGGCACCAATGGATATGCTTTTGGCATCCCCCTTGATGATCGGTACCTGCGGAATCTTAACCTGCGGAATTGTCACCGCATCATTTAATAATATATCGGGTGAAACCGCCAATTTGCTGATAGCATCCCGCATAGCTTCGTAAGTCGCCTGCAAAATGTTGATCTCATCGATCCGCTCCACACTGGCATAGCCAACGGCTGTTGCCACCGCTTTTTCCATAATGATATCGTATAACTCTTCTCTCTTTTTTTCACTTAACTGTTTGGAGTCATTGATATACAGAATCTGACAGTCCTTGGGTAAAATGACTGCCCCTGCCACTACCGGACCTGCAAGCGGACCTCTGCCCACCTCATCAATCCCGCAGATATAAGTATAATTTGCATACTTTCTTTCATACTCCGATAATGCATATGTACGCTGCAGTTCTTTTTCGTATTTTAAAAAACGCATCCTGGCTTTTTTGATTTCATTTTGTATGCCCGCCCGCTCATCGGATTCAAAAGTACGGATGACACTCTCCAGTTCTTCCATAGGGGCTGCTTCCAACGCGCTTTTTACTTCTTTGATGGTATATGCCATTCTTTTTTCCTCTACATCTTAATCAATCACTTCAAAATCAGGCCAGAAACGAATCCATGCTTTTCCGATGATATCCTTGCGGTAGACATTTCCCACGCTCGGATCCCGGCTGTCCGAAGAATCATTGCGATTGTCACCAAGTACAAAATATTCATTTTCACTCAGATGAATCTCATTTGCTGCCAGTCCGGGATTTTCTATCGTTTCCTTGCCATAATGCTCTTCTAAGACTTCTCCGTTGATGTAGATCGTACCGTCCGGGTCGATTTTTACCGTTTCACCGGGAAGACCGATAATGCGCTTGATATAATTGATTTTTTCCCCATGTCGAAACGGGAATACAATCACATCAAACCGCTCCGGTTCACCCGTATGATAACTTACCTTCTGCACAATCAGATTATCTTCATTGGATAATGTGGGTTCCATGGAAGAACCGATTACTTCCGTTCTGACCGCCACATATTTGACAATCAGAAATGTCACAAACAATACCACCAGTATATAAACGCTGGTACTAAGTACCTCTTTTAATAACTTTTTCATTCTGTTTCCTTCTCCTTTACACATTCCGGCAATTCCAAAGTCAGTCTGCCTAATTTGCCATTTCTGAAATCATCCATTAGGATCATGGCAGCCTTTTTGATATCCAATGTTTCATTTTTACCAAGACATCTTCTGACTCTGGCAATTTCTTCCAAACAACGGTAAGGATCTTTTTGCTGTTCAAAACCATAAAACCGACTGATCACCTGCGGATAACGGGGTTCGATATACTGTATAAAATCCGCTGCCAGTTCTTCCGAATACAGGATCTGGTCATTGATGGATCCAATAAAGGCAAGTCTCATACCAATCTCATTATCTTCAAATTTGGGCCAAAGGATACCGGGTGTGTCCAACAGTTCCAGATTCTTGTTTAATTTGATCCACTGTTTTCCCTTAGTAACACCTGGCTTATTCCCGGTTTTGGTGCATGCCTTTTTGGCATAGGAATTAATAAAAGTGGATTTGCCCACATTAGGGATTCCCACAACCATTGCTCTTACCGGTCTGTTTAAGATTCCTCTTTTCCGGTCCCTTTCAATCTTGGCAGCACATGCTTTGTTTACCGCTTCCTGAATGTTCTTCAGTCCGCTTCCGCTTTTGGAATTCACTTCCACTGTCTGTATGCCTTTTTCTTCAAAATATGCCATCCATGCCTTGTTTGCCTGCGGGTCGGAAAGATCCGACTTGTTAAGCAGAATCATCCGGGATTTGTTTTTCCCAAGTTCATCAATATCCGGATTGCGGCTGCTAAGCGGGGTACGCGCATCCACAAGTTCTATGATCAGATCGATCAGTTTAATATCTTCCTGCATCATACGTTTTGCTTTCGTCATATGACCGGGATACCATTGATAATTCATAATTACCTCTTTTCTACGTTTTTATTTTACAAAGCCGATCCCTTCATCCCCATGTCCCAGATGAAGCCATACTTTTCCTTCTATCAGACTTCTTTTTACCAGTCCGATATTGCCTGATCGGGAATCTTCACTGTTATTGCGGTTATCACCGAGCACAAAAAACTCATCCTCTCCTACCAATAATGGTTCCGCAGCGATACCGGGATCCGCTACCTTGTCATATTCTTCGTTTTCTTCCAGGATGCCATTCACATAAAGTCTGCCATCCCGGAATTCTACAGTATCGCCCGGTACTGCAACCACCCTTTTTACATAATAATGTGTATGGGCATTGCCGTTTGGTAAAAAGACCACCGTATCCCCTGCTTTTGGCGGAAATAAAAGATAAGCGATCCGGTTTACAAGTATCGTCTGACCGCTGTATAGTGTATTTTCCATGGACACGCCGATCACGCTGGTGCGCATACCGAAACTGTATACCAGAAAAAATGCCATCAAAACAGCGATGCCTATTCCGGAGATATAACTAAAAATCTCCCTGATCGCATCGGAGGATACATGCCTTCTTTTATGATAAAAACATAAACCCTTTTTTCTTCTCATGATCAAACCCAACTTTTCTTTTTGCTATTGAAAGTATATCACGAAAAAGGCTGTAAACCAAGATGATTCTTAGTCTACAGCCCAATGTGTCAAGATTATTTAACGAGTTCTTTAACCTTAGCTTTCTTACCAACGCGATCTCTTAAGTATGTCAGTTTCGCTCTTCTTACTTTACCACGACGAACTACTTCAATCTTCTCAACGTTTGGGGAATGTAAAGGCCATGTTTTCTCAACGCCTACACCATTAGATGTCTTTCTTACTGTGAAAGTCTCTCTGTTGCTTCCACCCTGTCTCTTCAGTACAGTTCCTTCAAAAACCTGAACTCTTTCACGGTTACCTTCCTTGATCTTACCGTAAACTTTAACGGTATCACCAACGTGGAATTCCGGTACTTCCTGCTTCAACTGTTCTGCTTCAATACTTTTAATAATCTCGTTCATGTCAAATCTCCTTTTTTATGGATGTTCTTAATACTATCATCGTAACAGAGGACCATCTATTTTTATGCGACCCAAATAATATATCACATCTGTTCCTTGTTTGCAAGATATTTTTCATATAAATCGGGTCTTCTTTCTTTTGTTCTTTCTATAGACTGTTCAAAACGCCATTTTTCTATATTTTTGTGATGACCGCTCAGCAGCACTTCCGGTACTCGCTTATCATGCCAGATCTCCGGTCGTGAATACTGGGGATACTCTAAAAGATTATCATAAAAGGATTCCGTCACCCCGGAATCTTCATTGGACAACACACCGGGCACCATGCGTGATATCGCATCTACCATAACCATTGCCGGCAATTCTCCCCCTGTCAGGACATAATCCCCAATGGATATGTAGTCCGTCACAATTTCTTCTAAAACCCGTTCATCCACGCCTTCGTAATGCCCGCACAGGATGATAAGATCCTCTTCTTTTGCCAGATCCACTGCCATATTCTGGTTGAAAACACTTCCCTGGGGTGTCACATAAACGGTACGCGGTTTCCGCACATCTTTGTCTTCACCATCATGGATTTTGTCACATACGGTCTTCCACGCATCGTATATCGGTTGTGCCTGCATTAACATACCGGCGCCGCCGCCATAAGGATAATCGTCCACCTTTTTGTGTTTGTCCAGTGTATAATCACGAATATTGATCACATCCATACAAATATGTCCGTTTTGAACCGCTCTGCCCAGAATACTGGTATTTAATCCATCCCGGACCATATCCGGAAATAATGTTAAAATATGAAACTTCATTATTCTAATAGTCCTTCCAGTATATGAATTGTGATCATGCGTTCCTGCATATCTACTTTACGGATGCAGTCAGAAATTGCCGGAAGTAAAAAACTTCTGCCATCGCTCAATGTGATATCGTATACATCATTGGCTCCCGTCTGTAAAACATCCGTCAGTTCTCCTTCCAGTCCGCTATCCGGGTCCATTACTTTCATTCCGATCAGATCCGCAATAAAGTATTCGTCCTTTTGCAGTTTGACCGCATTTTTACGGGTCACAAAAAGCTTCTTTCCTTTAATTGCCTCCACCTCATTTAAGGAATCGTATTCTTCAAATTTGAGGATTGCAAACTGCTTAAAATACTTTACCCCTTTGATATGAAGCGTGGTAGTCCCGGTCGCCGTCTCCAGTTCCACTTCTTTTAATTGGCTAAATCTTTTTACATCATCCGTAGTCGGAAACACTTTTACCTCTCCGCGCACCCCATGTGTGGAGGTAATGGCTCCAACCTGCAACAATTCTTCCATCTGTATAACCTTTCTCATTTTGTGCAATAGGTAATTTCAAGGAAATTTCCTATTGTACAAGAAAAAGGGTTGTTTTACAACAACCCCGAATGTTCTAGCGGATATCAACATCCACTCTCTTATTGTCTCCCGTGGAAGCAGCTTTTACAACGGAGCGGATCGCTTTTGCGATTCTGCCCTGTTTACCGATTACTTTACCCATATCGGAAGCGGCAACATGAAGTTCAACGGTAACATTCTTACCCTCTGTCTTTTCCGTAACAACTACTTCGTCCGGATTGTCAACAAGTGCTTTTGCAATTACTTCTACTAATTCTTTCATACTCCACCTCCAAAAGCGTCGATCTCAATTAACGGGTTACTTATTTTGTAATTCCGGCTAATTTAAAGATCTTTCCGACAACTTCTGTAGGCTGTGCACCGTTTGCAAGCCATTTCTTAGCGGCTTCTTCATCCACTTTGTACTCGCTGGGATCTGTGTTTGGATTGTATGTTCCGATTTCTTCGATGAATTTACCATCTCTTGGTGATCTGGAATCGGAAACAACGATTCTGTAAATTGGGTTCTTCTTCTGTCCCATTCTTCTTAATCTGATTTTAACTGCCATTTTAATGACTCCTTTCTTAATTGTGGTTTCCCACCTCATATATTGATCTCTTTTTTATTTAAAAAGGAAAACGGAATTTCCCTTTTTTTCCATATCCACCCATCATACCGGGGAGTTGCTTCATCATCTTCTGACTCTGCTCAAATTGTTTTACAAAACGATTGACTACCGCAATATCAACACCCGCACCTTTTGCTATGCGGTGTTTACGGCTTGGATTTAACAGTTTTGGGTTCTGCCTTTCCTTTGGTGTCATGGACAATACAATGGCTTCCATTCTTGCCAACTGCTTTTCATCAATCATGGATTCGATGTCACCCATCTTAGCGCCCATACCGGGCATCATGGAAAGAATACTGGAAATACCACCCATATTCCGCATCTGTTTCATGCTTTCAAGGTAATCTTCAAAATCAAATTTCCCTTTTCGCATCTTGGATGCCAGTTTCTTTTCTTTTTCTTCATCCATGTCCATGTTTTCGGCTGCTTTTTCAATCAGCGTCAAAACATCCCCCATGCCAAGGATCCGGTTTGCCATTCTGTCCGGATAAAACTGCTCCAGATCAGAAAGTTTTTCACCCATACCCACATACAAAATCGGCAGGCCGGTTACGGATTTGACAGAAAGTGCCGCACCACCTCGGGTATCACCATCCATCTTGGATAAAATCACACCATCCACACCGATCTTTTCACTGAACTCTTTTGCTACGTTAACCGCATCCTGACCGGTCATGGCATCCACAACTAAAAGCGTCTGATGCACGGTAACTTCCTGTTTGATCAAAATCAACTCATTCATCATATCTTCATCAATATGAAGACGACCTGCGGTATCGATGATAACTACATTATGTCCATTCTTCTGGGCATGCTCGATTGCCGCTTTTGCTATATCCACGGGGCTGTGCTTATCCCCCATGGTAAATACATCCACCTGTTGTTTTTCCCCATTGATCTGCAACTGTTTAATAGCGGCAGGACGGTAAATATCACAGGCAACCAGTAGTGGTTTCTTGCCTTTTAATTTGAGTTTACCGGCAATCTTTGCCGTCGTAGTCGTCTTACCGGCACCCTGTAAACCGCACATCATAATCACGGTGATCGCTTTGCCCGGCTGCATGGCAATCTCGGTGGTCTCGGATCCCATCAGGGCCGTCATTTCTTCATTAACGATCTTAATTACCATCTGCCCGGGATTCAGACCATTCATAACATCCTGTCCGATGGCTCTTTCTTCCACGGAACGTATGAACTGCTTAACCACACGGAAATTCACATCGGCCTCTAACAATGCCATCTTAACCTCTTTACAGGCAAGTTTTACATCTTCTTCTGTCAGACGGCCTTTACTTCTCAGGTTTTTAAATACATTTTGTAATTTGTCGGTTAAACTTTCAAATGCCAATTTATAACTCCTCTAAAATCCGGTTTGCTAACTTACGCACTTCATCCTGATCCGTAATCGTTCCAATCTGTGTAACCGTATCTTTTATACTGAGAAACTTCTCCAATAAATGAAGTCTGTCTTCATATCCCTGTAAGATCTTATCACATCTTTTGATCAGGTCATGCACACCCTGACGGCTGATATCAAAATCCTGCGCAATCTCCGATAGGGACAGATTATCAAATACTCTTGCTTCATAAACCTGTCTCTGATGCTCCGTCAGCAGTTCTCCGTAAAAATCATATAGCAACCCCTGCTTCACTATTTCTTCCACGCAAAAACCACCTTTCTCACTCACACCCTGGCTATCATAACGCATAAAGAAAGAGGTGTCAAGTATTTTTTCTTGCCAGGTATATTTGCAAGGCAAATATACCTTGTATACTAATCCCGGTTACTGACACCTCTTAATCCTATACTTTATTTGCAAAAATATTTTTATAACCTTCCCCATAGATCTCATTTGCATGGGTCACAATCAGGAATGCGCGCGGATCCGTATCTTTAATAACCTCCTCCACCTTTGGATAAATGCTTTTTTTGACTGCACAGAGAATAACCTCTTTTTCCTTTTGGGAATAAGCACCTCGTCCTGTCAAAAAAGTAACACCGGCATCCACATCCACTAACAACTTCTCTGCAAGAAGTTCGGATTTTTCACTTATGATAAATACCATCTTGGCTTCATCCTGTCCGTAAAGTACCATGTCCATGACTGCACTCATTACAAAAATACCAATAAAAGCATACAATGCCGCATCGATATTATGGAAAAGGATACCGGAAAGCGATATCACCGTGATATCAAACATCATAAATAACTTTCCGGTCTTAATATGCGGGTATTTCAGCCGCAGTAATTTGACAATGATATCGGCTCCGCCAGTCGTTGCTCCGCATTTAAAGACTGTTCCAATCGAAAATGCAATCAGGATATCTCCCATAAAAACTGCCAGCAGTTTTTCATTGGTAAACGCCGGAAGATCAGAAAAGAGATTCGTAAATCCGGACACACAGGCTACCGCATACAATGTGGATATAATAAACTTCCATCCAAATTTGTACCACGCCACTGCTATAATGGGGACATTGATCAACATAAAAATCGTACCGGTCGGCAATGGCACATACCGGCTTACCATCATGGATACACCGGTCAGTCCTCCCGGAACCAGATCGTTGGGTTCCAAAAACAGGCTGGTTCCCACGCCGTATAAAACCGCAACCATAGTGATCAGTAAATATCGTTTTGCGTTTCTTATGATTCTCTTTTTCATATCTTCCTTTCTCCCGCATTTAACAGATACATCAAAAATAGTATTGCATTATTTGATTTTGCATATACCTGTTACGGCAAAGAGGAATCTTTGTGGAAGAATTAGATATTGGTCCTTACTACCTTTGGTTGATATCCTTCTTTTTCCAGCGCATGAATAATCTTTTCTTTATGTTCCGTTCCAAATGCTTCTAATGTGATGCGAAGTTCCACCGCCGCATTCCGGTTGATGGATACGAACTGGTTGTGCTCTAACTTAATAACATTGCCGCTCTCCACTGCGATGACATTGGATACTCTGCTTAATTCACCCGGCTTATCCGGCAAAAGAACGGATACGGTAAAGATTCTGTCGCGAAGAATCAGTCCCTGCTGCACCACGCTTGACATGGTAATCACATCCATATTACCGCCGCTCAAAACGGAAACTACTTTTTTATCCGTCACTTTAAGATCCTTAAGAGCTGCTACCGTAAGAAGTCCGGAATTTTCCACTACCATCTTGTGATTTTCCACCATATCCAAAAATGCCGTTACCAGATCCTCATCCTGTACCGTAATGATGTCATCTAAGTTTTTCTGTAAATATGGGAAGATCTCTGTCCCCGGTGTTTTTACGGCTGTACCGTCCGCAATCGTATTTACGCCGGGCAACGTAACTACTTTACCGGCTTTTATGGATTCCTGAAGGCAATTTGCACCCGCAGGTTCCACTCCGATTACTTTAATCTTGGGATTAAGAAGCTTGGCAAGCGTGGATACACCGGTAGCGAGTCCACCGCCTCCAATGGGTACTAAAATATAATCCACAAGAGGAAGTTCCTTAAAGATCTCCATTGCAATCGTTCCCTGTCCGGTTGCTACGGCAGGATCATCAAAGGGATGAATAAAAGTATATCCCTGTTCTTCTGCTAATTTGTATGCATGCGCGCAGGCTTCATCGTAAACATCCCCATGAAGCACCACATCCGCCCCATAACTCTTGGTACGGTTTACCTTAATCAGGGGTGTGGTCGTTGGCATTACGATCGTGGCCTTTACTCCGAAGCATTTTGCGGCATAGGCAACGCCCTGTGCATGATTGCCTGCGGATGCCGTAATCAGCCCCTTCTTTCTTTCTTCATCTGACAGAGTGCTGATCTTGTAATACGCTCCACGCACCTTATAAGCACCGGTAAACTGCATATTTTCCGGTTTTAAATAAATCTTATTACCCGTCTTTTCGCTGAAATAATCGGAATAGATCAGTTTTGTTTCATTGGTCACTCTTTTTACGATCTCGGATGCTTCTTCGAATTCTTTTAAAGTTAACACTGCTTCGCACTCTCCTCTCCGTTATCAAATAATGCTTCTATAAATGTATCTGCATCAAAGTATTGCAGATCCTCTATTTTTTCTCCTACTCCAATGAATTTAACCGGCACATTCAGTTCAGACTGAATCGCAATCGCGATTCCTCCCTTTGCCGTACCATCCATCTTGGTCAGTACAATACCCGTAAGCGGTGCGGCCTGGGAAAATTCTTTTGCCTGTACCAGAGCATTCTGCCCCGTAGTACCATCTAACACAATCAGATTTTCCTGTTTTGCATCCGGAAGTTCTCTTTCGATGATGCGGTTCATCTTCTTTAATTCTTCCATCAGATTCTTTTTGTTGTGAAGCCGCCCTGCCGTATCGCATAAAAGGACATCCACATGTCTTGCTTTAGCAGCCGTTACGGCATCGTATAAAACACTGGCAGGATCCGATCCTTCTGCGCCCCCGATCATGTCCACACCCGCACGGTTTGCCCATTCTTTCAACTGTTCTGAGGCAGCCGCACGGAAGGTGTCACAGGAAGCGATCAACACTTTCTTTCCCTGACTTTTTAACAGGGATGCCAGTTTTCCGACCGTAGTTGTTTTACCGACACCATTGACTCCTGTTAACATCACTACAGAAGTCTCTTGTAAGAAATCATAGTCACCTGCTTCTACCGCCATCTGTTCCTTCATATTCTTGATCAGAAATTCCCTGCACATAGCCGGCTCTTTAATATGATTTTCGCGGACATCTTTTTTTAATTTCTCAATAATCCCATCCGTTGCCCGGATGCCGACATCTGCCATAACTAAAAGTTCTTCGAGTTCTTCATAAAAATCGTCATCCAATTTGTCATAGCCTAAAAAGAGATTGTCAATTCCATGCGCAATATTATCCCTGGTCTTGGTAAGTCCCTGTTTTAAACGTTTAAAAAGTCCTTGTTTTTCTTCCATATTTCAGCCTTCCTGCTTTTTTGCATCTAGCGATTATTTTTACGGATTCTGTCAGTTCGTAATATCGTCGTCAATCAGATTGACACTGACAAGAACGGATACACCTTTTTCCTGCATGGTAATGCCGTATAAACGATCCGCTTTTTCCATCGTACCACGTCTGTGTGTGATCACAATGAACTGCGTATGCTTTGTCAGCTTGTGTAAATAATTGGCAAAGCGGCTTACGTTATTTTCATCCAGAGCCGCCTCGATCTCGTCTAAGAGACAGAACGGGGATGGTTTCAGATTCTGGATGGCAAATAAAAGAGCAATCGCAGTCAGTGATTTTTCTCCACCGGACAGCTGCATCATATTCTGCAGTTTCTTTCCCGGTGGCTGCGCAATAATACGGATGCCGGCTTCTAAGATATCCTCATCTTCCATTAATTCCAACGTACCCTTACCGCCGCCGAATAATTCCCGGAATACTTTATCAAATTCCTGATTGATTTTATGGAATTTTTCTTTGAACTGGCGACGCATGGCACTGTCAAGTTCTGCAATAATCTGCTGCAGGGCTTTTTCCGCTTCAACAAGATCATCATGCTGTGTCTTTAAAAAAGTATATCGTTCCGACACTTCTTTATACTCTTCGATGGCATTTACATTGACATCGCCCAGTTTTTTAATGGAATCCTTCAGTTCGGATACTTCTTTTTTCATGGCAGCAAGATCATTCATATTTTCATCCCGCAGTTTCGCAGCATCATGTAGCGTGATCTCATATTCATTCCACATATAATCAATCTGATTCTGAATGGATTCTTTTAATCGCTCCGCCTGTGCATTCAGACGATACACTTCCTTGTCGAGTTTGTTCATCTGCGCGGATAATTCTTCCCGTTCCGTAAAGAAGTTCTTCTGTTTTGCAGAGAGTTCCTCTTTCTTTTTCAGATTGTCGGCAAGTTCTTTTTCCGTATCGGATTCTGTCGTGTGGGATGCTGTGATTGTCTTTTCAATCTCCCTGATCTCGTTTTCTTTAAAGGAAATGTTGTCCGTGCTGTTTCCGATTTCGGAAACAATCTCAGACAGTTCTGCCCGGAGCCTTTTTACCTCATCCATGACACGGTCAATATTCTGTTGTTCAAATCCGGTCTGCTGAAGTATCTTTTCTGCTGCAACTTCTGCCTTGGATACTTCTTCGGACTGTCCGGTTTCTTCTTCTCTTTTTTGCTTTAATTCAACTTCAAAAACAGAAATCTGTTCTTCGGCTTTCTTTTCGTTCTGCTCGGATAAAACCAGTTCTTCCCGGATCTGTTCCCTTTCCCTGGCAATGGATTCTTCCTGATTTTTCAAATCCACCTGTTCTTTTTTCAGCATATCATAATCCGCGCTGGATTCCTGCTGTTTGTCACGAACTGCCGCTACGGCAAGTCTTGCCGTATTCTGACGGATAAATTCTGTCTGCAGGGACAACTTGATCATTTCAATCTCGGAACGTAACGCATTACGCGCTTCTTTTGTATCGTGAATCTCTTTCTGTAAATCGTCAATCTTTTTTAAGGCTGTCTCTATCTTCTTTTGCAGTTCTTCCATCTCACGACGACGTCCCAAAAGATTACTGTTGTTTTTAAAGGCACCACCACTGATGGCACCGCCCGGTACGAGAAGTTCTCCCTCCAGGGTAACCATCCGGATGCCGTAACCGTATTTTCTGGCAATCTTAACGGCATTGTCCACATGATCCACTACCACAATACGTCCCAACATGGCAAGTGCCACGTCATTGTATTCTTTTTTCGTATGTACCAGTGTATTGGCAAGCCCCAATACTCCTTTTTCCTCTAAAACCTCCGGTGTTTTAAATTCCTGCGGATTCTTAATGCTGGTCAAAGGTAAAAAGGTGGCACGTCCGCCCTTTTCCGCTTTCAAAAACGCAATCATCTTTTTGGCAGTTTCTTCATCATCCGTAACGATGTTCTGAATGTTACCGCCAAGAGCGGTTTCAATGGCGGTTTCATACTTTTTATCCGCCTGGATAATATCGGCTACCACACCGATAATCCCCTTGTTTTTATCCTTCTGTTCCATTACTTTTTTAACGGAACCGCCATATCCTTCATAACGTTCTGTCAGGTTGGATAAGGCTTCTAATTTGGTCTTGTCCTGATGGTAACTTACCTGGGTATCGCGCAGTTCATTATCCATCTTCTGCATTTTTTCTTTGTAGGCAGCGGACTGTGTTTCCTTCTCTTTCTGATCCTTATTGAGTTTTTCAATCCCCTCGCTGATAAGAGCGAACTCTTTTTCTAAGGAAACCAGTTCGTCCTGTCTCTTTTCTTCATCCGTCTTGGCAGATACAATCTTGGAAGTCAGTTCCGCCTTCCGGATTCCGATCTGTTCGGAAAGCGTATCGATACGCTCCAAACGGGATTTGATCGTGGCTCTATCGTTTAAGGACCGGATAATCTCGTTTTTATTGCCCTCAATCCTGCTGTTTAACGCCGCAATCTCATCCTGAATCTTCGTTAAGGTTTCACGAAGTTCATTCTTTTCTTTTACGGCTTCTTCCAGTTTCAGATCCACCGTCTTTTTCTTCTCATTCAGACCATCCGCTTCTTTTTCTTTTTCTGCGATCTGGCCTGATACGTTTTCTTTACGCTGGTTTAAATGCGCTTCGTTTGCCTGAATGGATTTGATCTGTTCCCGTAATACATTGATATCCCCTTCCAGTCGCCCTCTGACGATACCGGTGTCTGCCAGTGTCTTACGTTCCTGCTCAATGCTTTTATCTAAACCTTCCAGCGTTTCCGCTATCTGTTCGTATTCTTCCTTGGTTTTCTCATACTTTGCGCTTACTTCTTCTAACTGACCGGATGCAATGGTATGATTTTCTTCCACTTTGTTAAGCTGCTCCTTTATACTGTTATTTTCCAAAAGGAACATATTGACATCCAAAGTCTTTAACTCTTCTTTTTTGTGAATATAGATCTTTGCTTTTTCGCTCTGTCTCTGTAAGGGTCCGATCTGTTTTTCCAGTTCTCCGAGAATGTCGTTTACACGCACCAGATTCTGCTGTTCTTCTGCCAGTTTTTTTTCAGATGCCACTTTACGTCTCTTAAACTTTACAATGCCGGCCGCTTCGTCAAATAACTCTCTTCTTTCTTCCGGTTTGCCACTTAAGATGGCTTCAATCTGACCCTGTCCGATGATGGAATAACCTTCTTTGCCGATACCCGTATCGTAGAATAATTCGTTGACATCTTTCAAACGACAAATAGTCCCGTTGATCGCATACTCGCTTTCACCGGAACGATATAACCTACGGGATACCGTCACTTCATCATAGTCGATCGCCAACTGGTGATCGGAATTGTCCAATGTAATCGCTACATAAGCATAACTGAGAGGTTTACGCAGCTCTGTACCGGAAAAAATAACATCCTGCATGGATGCTCCCCTGAGTTGTTTGATCCTCTGTTCACCCAGCACCCAGCGGACAGCATCCGCAACATTACTTTTCCCGCTTCCGTTTGGCCCCACAATACCCGTGATTCCGTTATGGAACTGAAATTTTATCTTGTTTGCAAAAGACTTAAAGCCCTGTACTTCTATACTCTTTAAATACATAATACACTCCATGTCGCGCTCTGCAGCTTACGCAGCCAAAACAAACTTCTATTTGCGAAGTTGTAAAATGGCTTCATACGCCGCCTGCTGTTCCGCTGCTTTTTTCGTTCTTCCCACGCCCTGACTAACCGGTTTTCCATTAATACAGGCTTCTACCATAAAACTCTTGTCGTGATCCGGCCCTTCTTCTTTTACCAGACGATACTGTAACGTTCCCTGCGGATCTTCCTGAATCATTTCCTGTAAGACCGTTTTGGCATCATAAAACAGGATCTTATCCTCTAAATCCGACAGTATGAAACGATGAATAAAATCATGTGCGACCTGAAATCCACCGTCTAAATACAAAGAACCGATCACCGCTTCCATGACATCGGAAATGATGGAATCCCGATGACGTCCTCCCGTCATTTCTTCGCCCTTTCCAAGCCGGATATATTCATGCAGTTGTAAATCCCTTGCGCAAAAAGCAAGCGCCGGTTCACAGACCATGGACGCACGCATCCTGGTCAGTTTTCCTTCCGGCATATCCGGATTGCTGTGAAACAAAAAATCACTGGATACCAGTTCTAAAACGGCATCCCCCAAAAATTCCAGACGTTCATAATCCTTGCTTTTGTTGATCTTTTGTTCATTTGAAAAAGAACTGTGTGTCAATGCCTGTAAAAGCAGTTCTTTGTTTTGGTAGGTGTACCCTATCTTTTCTTCCAATTTCTCTATTGGATATACTGAAATCATATCATTCTTCCTTACATAGAAAACAAACGCCGGCTCGAAAAGCGTGCCGGCATTTGAACCCTTTTTATAATTCGTTTTTGATTAACTCAAGTGCTTCTTCCACTGTTTTAACATTCTCAGCCTTTTCAGGTGCGATCTCGATATCAAATTCTTCTTCGAGTCCCATAATAATCTGGAAAATATCCAGTGAATCTGCTCCCAGATCATCCGTAAAAGTTGTTTCCATTGTGATCTCATCCGGATCAACACTTAATACTTCCGCAATTACTTTTTTTAATTTTTGAAATTCCATCTTTCTTACCTCTCCATCCCTAATCTTCTTTTGAAATAACCTGCCTGATCTTTTCGTTGATATTCTGTTCTTTGAATGTTACACACTGAACCAACGTATTTTTGATCTCTTTTGCTTTGGAACTGCCATGTGTCTTGACCACAAGACCATTCAGCCCAAGCAATGGTGCTCCGCCATATTCAGAAGCATCAAATGACTTTAAGGTTGCTTTCAATGCAGGTTTTACTAACAACGCACCAATCTTGCTGCGAAGAGAAGACATCATGCCGGATTTGACTTTGGAAACCAGCACACCGCCCACACCTTCGTATAATTTTAAAATCACATTGCCTACAAAGGCATCACAGACAACAATATCTGCCATTCCGTAAGGAATATCCCTCGCTTCAATACTGCCGATAAAATTAATATCCGGACAACTCTTCAGTAACGGAAACGTCTCCTTTACCAGCGCATTCCCCTTTTCTTCCTCTGCACCGATGTTTACAATCGCAACGGTGGGATTCTTTATTCCCATTACGTTTTCCATGTAGACAGTACCTATCTTTGCAAACTGTACTAAAAAGGATGGTCTGGCATCCACGTTAGCTCCACAGTCAATCAATAAGGAAAATCCGTTCTGCGTCGGAATCAGTGGTGCAAGCGGAGGTCTCTCCACTCCTTTGATCCTGCCTACGATTACCTGTCCGCCTACCAAAACGGCGCCCGAACTGCCTGCGGAGACAAAGGCATCGCATTCTTTATCCTTGACCATCGTCATGGCTTTTACAATGGAGGAATCCTTTTTTTTACGAATCGCCATAACCGGCGGTTCCGCAGTTTCAATCACTTCCGTTGTATGGACAATCTCTAACCGTGAAGTATCATATGTATACTTTGACAGTTCTCCCTTGATCGCAGTTTCATCCCCAACTGCATACACTTTCAGTTTGTCATTTTCATTCAGAGCTTCTACGGCGCCCTTCACAATCTCTGCCGGAGCATGATCACCGCCCATGGCATCCAATGCTACTTTTACTAATTCAGCCATTTTGACCCCCTATATCTTTCACCCGCGAATGGCATTTATCCTCACGCAGGTAAAAACTCTTTTTATACTATACTAAACGCTTATGCAAAAAGCAAGTCAGATTTCATCAAAATTATATCCTTATGACGGAATCGGGAATAATAGGAAAAGCCAAGGGCATGAACCCTTGGCTTTTTTCATCATATACAACACTATTCAACAGAAATAATTTCTTTTTTGTTGTAAGAACCACAAGCTTTGCATACTCTGTGAGGCATCATTAAAGCGCCACATTTGCTGCACTTAACTAATGTAGGAGCACTCATTTTCCAGTTTGCTCTTCTTTTATCTCTTCTACCTTTGGAAGATTTATTCTTTGGACAAATAGACATACGTGTTACACCTCCTTATTCGCGTTAAAGATCTCTTTAATGCCTGCCAGACCGGGACTCGGTACAAATGTATCACATCCGCACGCTCCGGTATTCAGATCTTTTCCGCAAATCCTGCAAATCCCTTTACAATCCTCACGGCATAGAATCTTCATCGGCCAGTTTAATACTATATCATTATAAATAAGGTCTTCTACTCTTAACTGGTAGCCCTCCATGAAAGCATCCTGTTCTGACTCTTCCGTCCTCTCTTCCTCGCAATCGGGAGACAGCACTTCCTGTTCAGTATCAATCTTCATGGAATATTTAACAGGCTTTAAACATCTGTCACAGGCAAGACCCAGTTCAAAGGATGTCACGGCTTGCACCAGTGCTTTTCCTTTTCCCATATTCTTAAGGGTAAGAACAACCGGTTCTTTCTTCAGAATATCGTAGGATACACCGCTTACAACAACGGTATCCATATCCGGTACGAACTCTTTTTGTTCAACCTTGTGTTCAGATGAAAAGACATCCGTTAAATTCACTAACATAGCAGACTCCTATTCACACTCAAACAATTATAATCAGACTCCCTTATTTTGTCAACATAAAATTTATACAAGTTGTGCCTGTACTGCCGTCAGTGCTACTACACCGACGATATCCTGCCAGTCACATCCTCTGGAAAGATCATTAACCGGTTTGGCAACTCCCTGTAACATAGGTCCGTATGCTTCTGCCTTTCCCAGTCGCTGAACCAGTTTGTATCCGATATTGGCTGCATCCAGATTCGGGAACACCAGTACATTGGCTTTGCCACCTACTTCGCTGTCCGGTGCTTTGGTCTTGGCTACATGGGGAACAATCGCTGCATCCGTCTGCAATTCACCATCCAGACAAAGTCCCGGATATAATTCATGTGCGATATTCGTTGCTTCCACCACTTTATCCACCAGCGGATGTTTTGCACTTCCCTTAGTAGAATGGGATAACATCGCAATGATCGGTTTCGCACCCACTAAGGATTTGAAACTCTTGGCACTGGTGTCTGCGATCGCTGCCAGTTCTTCTGCGGTCGGATCCTGATTCAGACCACAGTCTGCAAAAAGGAAAGTACCATTATGTCCGTATTCACAATTCGGAACATCCAGAATAAAGAAACCGGATACCAGTTTTACACCCGGTGCCGTTTTTAAAATCTGTAAAGCCGGACGAAGCACATCCGCTGTTGCATGGCAGGCACCTGCTACCATGCCGTCCGCATCATTGGCCTTTACCATAACCACACCAAAGGTCAAAGGATCGGATAACAGAACCTCCCTTGCCTTTTCCATGGTCATACCCTTTGACTTTCTTGTTTCGTATAATAACTCTACATACTCATCCAGTTTATCCGTCAGCTTCGGATCCACCACCTTGCATCCGGTCAGATCCACTTCCAGCCATCCGGCGCCATCCATGATTTTTTCTTCATTGCCTACCAGGATCAGATCCGCAATCCCTTCATGAAGGATATGGGAAGCCGCGATCAATGTTCTGCGGTCCGTTGTTTCCGGTAATACAATTGTTTTCTTGTCTGCTCTTGCTTTTTCCTTAATCGTATCGATATATGACATACCCCTTAACCTCCATATTGACAAATCTGCCTGTTTTGATTACTTTCTTTATATGTAATTATAAATATTCTTTTTCTTGTATACAAGATTTTTTTGTGCAAATCTTGTATAAAATCATGCACAAAGAACCATTCTTTGACCAGAATGTACGAAATCGTGTACAATCTTTGTATTCGTTTTAAAACAAAACGCACAAAAACAGGAGTAAAAAATGAACGTTACAGGAATCATTGCTGAATATAACCCTTTTCATAACGGACATCTGTATCAGATCGAACAGGCAAAACAAAACGGGGTTGATTATATCATTGTTGCTATGAGCGGAGACTTTTTACAAAGAGGAACTCCAGCTATTTTGGACAAATGGAGCAGAGCTAAAATGGCATTATCTTCCGGTGCCGATCTTGTACTGGAGCTTCCCGCTGTATTTTCCACAGCAAGCGCAAGGTATTTTGCAGGAGGCGGTGTCTCATTACTGGATAAACTGGGGGTTGTGGACACGCTTTCTTTTGGATGTGAAACAACGGATTCTTCTTTAATAAAAGAATGTGTTTTCCTTTTATCACAGGAACCGGATTCTTACAAAGAAAAACTGCAGTCATTCTTAAAGGAAGGATTTTCTTTTCCCAAAGCACGCAGTCTGGCACTTTCTTCTTTTTTGGGCAAAGAGTCTTCTGTTTGTCTGTCAGAACCCAATACGATTCTGGCATTGGAATACTGTCTTGCCCTGTCAGAACGCCACTGTTCCATTCAGCCGGCACCCCTTTTCAGAAAAGGCAATTCCTATCACGAAAAAGAGCTCGCTGTTAATACGCTTCCTTCCGCCACTGCCATTCGTAAGATGCTTGAAGAGAGTCTTTTACAGGGTTCTTTTGATGATGCCATAAAGCAGCTTAGTTCCTTTCTTCCCGGGGACGTGCTTGCTGTTCTTGCAAAAAATAAGGACAGACTCCTGCTTTCACAGGATGCGCTGTCCCTTCTTTTGAAATATAAACTTTTATCTTGTTTTGATAACTTAGAACAATATGCGGATGTGACCGCAGATCTTGCAGATAAGATCCGTAAAAATATAAATCAGTTTCAGACACTGTCCGGGTTTGCTGATCTCTTAAAATCAAAAGATCTGACGCACACCCGTATCACCCGTGCCCTCACCCATATTCTGCTTGACATCACACAGGATATGTACGCCATGGCAAAAACTAAGGATTATGTGCCCTATGCAAGGGTATTGGGATTTCAAGAACGGGCGCTGCCTTTGTTATCCGAGATTGGAAAACGCAGTTCCATTCCTCTGATCACCAAACTGGCTGATGCAAAGGAACGGATTGAGTCCGACTATAAACAGGATGCCTCCTACGCATTATCCCTGTTAAAACACGATGTTTTTTGTGCTCATGTCTACGAATCCGTGATAACAGATCTTACAGGCAGACCGTTTCAAAACGAATACACCAGACAGATCGTGATCCGAAAATAGCATCGGCGTATTCTTTAACTCTGTTTAGTTTTTAAAACTATGAATCGGTGCCGGAATACGACCACCCCTGTTTACAAATGCATCACAGGAAAATGAATTAACCGGCATAATAGGTGCATAGCCGAGCAGTCCGCCAAATTCCACCGTTTCTCCAACGCCTTTTCCAATGACCGGAATCACACGTACAGCGGTGGTCTTTTGGTTGATCATACCAATTGCCAGTTCGTCCGCAATGATACCGGAAATGGTCGTTGCCTTGGTATCCCCCGGAATGGCGATCATATCAAGACCAACGGAACATACACAGGTCATGGCTTCTAATTTTTCCAAGGTAAGAGCACCTGCCACAACCGCATCGATCATGCCCTGATCTTCACTGACCGGAATAAAGGCTCCGGAAAGACCTCCCACATAAGAAGATGCCATTACGCCGCCTTTTTTTACCTGATCATTTAACAAAGCAAGGGCTGCTGTCGTTCCCGGTGCACCGGCATATTCCAAACCGATCTCACAAAGAATATCTGCCACACTGTCTCCGATTGCAGGCGTGGGCGCAAGGGAAAGATCCACGATTCCAAACGGAACCCCCAGTCTCTTGGATGCTTCTTTGGCAACCAACTGTCCCACTCTCGTAACCTTAAATGCTGTCTTTTTGATCGTTTCACAAAGTACTTCGAAATTCTCCCCACGTACTTTTTCCAATGCTTTCTTAACAACGCCGGGACCACTGACACCGACATTGATGATCTTGTCCGCTTCTGTTACACCATGGAATGCACCCGCCATAAACGGATTGTCATCCGGCGCATTGCAGAATACCACCAGTTTGGCGCAGCCCAATGAATCATCCTCTTTGGTATATTCCGCCGTTTTCAGGATGATCTCACCCATGGTCTTTACGGCATCCATATTGATACCGGTCTTAGTCGATCCCAGGTTAACGGAGCTGCAGACCCTTTCCGTACAGGCAAGTGCCTGTGGAATGGAGGCGATCAGCATTTCATCCGCAGGTGTACTTCCTTTTGCCACCAGTGCGGAATAACCGCCGATGAAGTTCACTCCCACTTCATGTGCCACCTTATCCAGTGTCTTTGCGATCGTCACAAAATCCTCCGGCTTTTTACATGCCGCGCCACCAATCAGTGCAATCGGCGTAACGGAGATTCTCTTATTTACGATCGGAATACCAAATTCTTTCCCGATCTCATCGCCTGTTTTTACCAGATCCTTTGCCGCCTCCTTGATCTTCGTATAGATCTTTTCATTTAAAGCATCCAGATCAGAATCTATACAGTCCAATAAACTGATTCCCAGCGTGATCGTTCTCACATCCAGATTTTCTTTTTCTATCATCTTATTAATTTCAGTTACTTCAAATATATTCAACATATTTCTGTCCTTTTCATCTTGTTTCACATATTATTTATCAGATAATTGCGAAACTCCCAAGTTATTTTACTTATTTGTTTCACAATTATCGGTTATATTCTCTGCATGCTCCTAAAGATATCTTCGCGCTGGCATTTGATGATAACACCAATCTCTTTTCCCAGTTCTTCGAGTTCGTCCGCAATATCCCCAAACTGTTTTTCACACTTTTCCATATCCGTGATCATCATCATGTTGAAATAACCCTGTACGATGGTCTGTGAGATATCTAAGATATTGATCGCATTGTCTGCAAGATATGTGCATACCTTTGCAATAATACCTACGGTGTCCTGTCCTACTACGGTAATAATTGTTTTTTTCATAATTCCTCCATCCGGCATGACTGCCTTTTTATTTTATAGAATGATCGGTTCTGACGGTGCACTTCGACGCGCTACCATAATATGAAAATCATCCGCCTTGTATGGCGTATCATCCATATTGATCTCTAAACGTACCGTTTCATAAGCCAACTGCGGGAGATTATTCTCCTGGCTTAAATGTCCTAATACGATTGCCTTCAGATTATCATGAAGCAGTCTGCTTAACAACTGTCCGCTTCTTTCGTTGGATAAATGGCCCCTGTCTCCTAAGATTCGCTGTTTGAGCGGATAGGGATAAGGTCCTACCTGTAACATATGTACATCATGATTTGCTTCTAAAAGCAGGGCATCCATCCCTTTTAAGCATTCCACCGTGTATTCGGTGTAAGTGCCCATGTCCGTGGCAACCGCCACCTGCTTGGTGCCGCATTTGAAACGATATCCCACAGGATCTGCCGCATCATGGGAAATACGCATGGGATTGCATCGGATGTCCTTTATGGTAAAGGGTTCATCGGCTTGAATCGGATGTAAAAGATCCGGTTCTATCTTTCCCAGTGATTTGGTATTCAGGATCGCGTCAATGGTCTTTTTAGTCGCATAAATGGGAATGTCATATTTTCTGCTGACAACGCCCAGGCCTCCGATATGGTCGATATGCTCATGGGTGATCAGAATCCCATCCATATCCCGCATCGAAATATCCATGGCAGCAAGTCCTTCTTCGGTGCGTTTCTTGCTGATCCCGGTATCCACTAAAAGATGCGTGGTGTCCGATCCCACATAAATACAATTCCCGCTGCTGCCGCTTGCTATCGAATATAAACGCATCACATCTTCCTCCAGTAAATCTGGATTGTATCGCCATTTTGAATTTCTTCCATATAGTTGGCATCGTGACCGTTCACCAGTGTAACAATGGATCCCTGCGGTTTGGAAAGATCAAATTCAATAAAATTAAAAACATCCACAAAAACATATCCGGCTTTACCCGTCATGGTTACGGCTCTTCCGTTTACCACCACCACGATGGTTTTCGGTTCTTCTATGATTTCTTCTGCCTTTTCTTCCGTTTCTTTTTGCACAGGATCATTCGTTGCGGAATCCTCTTTTGGACTTTCCTGCGTTTTTGTCTTTTCTTCTTTTTGCGGTTCCTGTACTTTTTCTTCTTTTGTACTATCTTTTACTTTCCAAAGCACTTCAAAGTTTTCATATACTTTGGTATCTCCTACGGCTTCGCGGTTATTTACCATCCATACATTATTCTCATCTGCCGGAATGTCCATAAAGGTACGGATCTGCTCCACCGTCGCATAATCCAAAAATTCTATGGCGTCCCCTTCTGCGATCTCATACTCATCCGTGATAACATTGCTATTTACTAACGGATATTTTGGTATCGTCACCCTGGCACCGTTTACCACAATATCCATCCGGGATTTGTATTCCGGAAGGTTTTTAAGCAACATTTTTCCCGGTGTTCCGCCGGTGGATTCCTGTACCTTTATAATATCATTTTCCTTGATCGGTGTATGCAGATTGGCGGGCTCCCCATTTACTAAAATGACTGCTGCCTCTCCCATATCGCCCCGTACAAAGCGTTCTTTTCCGTTAACCGTAAAAGTAAGCTGTCTGCCACTCTTAGGGAACAGATCGGCGGACGGGTAATCATTCTGCATCGCCGCATCCATAACCGTTAACTTGTTATTATTATATAATTTTACCGTCTCGTCATTGAAACTTACATAGATAAAATTATGGTTTTCTTTGTAATAATCCAGGCAGATACCAATCGGCGTAACCAAAAGGGAGTTCTGCTCCATTTCCGTATCTTCGAAGATAATGCTCTGCATAACTTCTTTTCCGCGGATCGCCACGCGTTCCGGCGCAAGATCCAGTTTTTTAGCAAGGGAAGCCGTATATCCCGGAATCTTTCCGCCACCGCCAACTACAAAAACAGCACCGACGGATTTACCACCATTTAATTCTAAGATCTTGGATGCTACTTCCTCCGTCATCCTGTCAACCAGTGGCTCTAAAAGTGCTTCCACTTCCCTGCTGTCGATCTTTTGTTCCAGTCCCATAATGTCATGGTATGTTACCACTTCCATTTCTCCCGCATCTCTTTTAATCTGTTCAGCGGTGTTAAAATCCACCATGCAATGAAGGGCGATCGGTTCCGTAAGAGAATCTCCCGCGGTCGGAATCATACCAAATGCCGTAATCGTACCTTCCTTGGTAATGGAAATATCGCTGGTTCCGGCTCCGACATCCACCAGTCCGATATTTAACAGTCGGAATTTTTCAGGAATTGCCAGTTCAATCGCCGCAATTGGCTCCAATGTAAGACTAGCCACACTCAGGCCGGCATGCTCCACTGCTTTGTACAGGCCATCCACTACATCATCCGGTAAAAAAGTAGCAATTACGTCTTCACTGATCTTCTTTGCTTTATGATCCAAAAGATTGCTCATTGGATAGTCATTCATATAATAGCGGACCACACTGCTTCCTACGCAATAAAAACGACTGTCGGAATCATTTTCTTTTAAGAATTGTTTGTAGGCTTCTTCCGTCGCTTTGGAATTCAGTGTCTGGATATCTTCCGAAGAAATTACATGTTCCGTTACAAATTCCATGTCCGTATGCACCTGTATCGTTTTTAACACACGGCCTGCGGCTGCGATACAGACCTTATCCAGTTTTTTGTCCAGTTTCAATTCCAGACGTTCCTTGACTTCACGTATGGTATTGCCCACACGTCCGATATCATGGATCTGTCCGTCCAACATGGCTCTTGTAGCGTGTTCTTTGCCGCACTGTGCCACCACAACAAATCGGTCATCGTCCTGACGGTAGCCCACGGTACCCACAATACTTCTGGTACCGATGTCCAGTCCAAATACTAATTGTCCGGGATATTTCTTTACATTTTCCACAGTTTGTCCCCCAAAATCTCGTCAATCTGTTTTACAGTCCTGTCAAATTCGCCGCTGTTATCGATCACAACCTGACAGTGCTTTCTAAATTCATCCTCTGTTAACTGCCCTTTCATGATGCTTGTTATCTTTTCATCACTGTAATGGCGGTTCTGTAAGAGACGATTTCTTCGTATCTGCTCATCGGCATAAATATACCACATTTCATCCATATGGGATACATATCCGCCTTCGATCAGGAGTGCCGCCTCCACAAAAAAGAAATCCAGCCAATCCCTTTCCTTCTCTTTTTGGATCTGCGACAAAATATACTCTTTGACCGCAGGATGTATAATGGCATTTACCTTTTCCAAAAGTTGCTTGTCGGAAAAGATCTTCTCTGCCATCTTATCTTTGATAATAAATCCATCCGTATCCAGTATATCATTTCCAAGCAGTTCTACCAACTGATTATAACAGATTTTGCCGGGAAGTTTCACCTCATTTCCCACATCATCTGCTAAAATCATGCGGCATTTGCAATGCTCCTTTATATAAGCTAACACCCTGGACTTTCCGGCCCCGATGCCGCCCGTAATGCCGATTACCTTCATACGAATCTCCTTATAGTACTTCTTTTCTTACTACTATTTGGCTTCATACCAGTTATTTCCCACATGCACATCCACTTCGAGTGTTACGGACAGATCCGCTGCTTCCTTCATGCCTTTTTCCAATATGCCAAGCACCTGTGCCTCTTCTTCTTTTGCTACTTCAAGAAGCAGTTCATCATGCACCTGAATCAGCACGCGGCTCTTTAGGTTCTGTGCTTTTAATTCTTTATAGACCCTTAACATGGCAATTTTCATAATATCCGCTGCCGATCCCTGAATCGGTGCATTCATGGCAACCCTCTTTCCAAAGGATCTTTGCATAAAATTACTGCTCATGATCTCCGGAAGCGGACGTTTCCTTGCAAACATGGTCGTCACATAACCATCTTTTTCCGCATTTTCTACCGTGGTATCCAAAAATTCTTTTACTTTTGGATACTGGGTAAAATAAGACTGGATATAGCCCTCTGCCTCTTTTTTGTTAATACTTAAGTCCTGACTCAGTCCAAAAGAACTGATGCCATAAACGATTCCAAAGTTCACTGCTTTGGCATTTCTTCTCTGAAGATTGGTTACTTCATCAAGCGGGGTATGGAATACCTTGGATGCCGTGATACGATGGATATCCGCATCCTGTTTATACGCCTCGATCAACTGTTCATCCCCCGACATATGGGCTAAGAGCCGCAATTCAATCTGGGAATAATCCGCATCCATAAACACATATCCCTCTTTGGGAATAAAGGCTTTTCGGATTCTTCGTCCTAATTCCATACGCATGGGGATATTCTGTAAATTCGGATCCGTGGAACTGATCCTTCCCGTTGCCGTTACCGTCTGCTTAAATGTAGTATGGATCCTTCCATCCGGCGCAATGCACTGAAGTAAACCATCCGCATACGTGGATTTTAATTTTGCCAGCGTACGGTATTCCAAAATATCAGCTACGATCGGATACTCTTCTGCCAGTTTTTCCAATACATCCGCAGCCGTAGAATAGCCGGATTTGGTTTTTTTGCTGCCGGGCAGTCCCAATTTCCCAAATAAGATCTCCCCTAACTGTTTGGGAGAATTTAAGTTAAATTCTTCTCCCGCTGCTTCGTAAACCTTTTTTTGCAGTTCCTCAATCCGGTCAACCAGGGATTCTCCGTAGCGCACCAGTTCATCCCGGTCCACTAAGACGCCTTCTTTTTCCATGTCAAATAACACTTCCGAAAGCGGCATTTCCAGTTCCCGGTACAGTTTCTCCATACCTTCTTCCTTTAAACGCGCAAGAACCGGCTCGTATGCGCTAAACAGCACATGCCCGAGTGTTGCGCCGTAAGCTAAAAAATCTTCCTTCTTTTCTTCTGCCGCCTGCAAAAGGGATTGTTTGCCAAAATACTGCTCCCGTTCCCGAATCGGAATATCCAGATATTCCCTTGCAAGATCTTCTATAAAATAATCATTTTTTACCGGATTTAACAGATACATTCCGATCTTTAAATCATGCATCTGCCGGTAAGCATCCAACCCAATATGGGAATACAGATTCTTGATCCCAAATGTAATGCAGTCTGCCTCCTTTGCCATTTTTCTTACCTTGTCGATAAGATATTCCCGGCTTAAAAACCCTTCCGGTAAAATTAC
Source organism: uncultured Lachnospiraceae bacterium (assembly GCA_964386235.1). Classification (GTDB taxonomy): domain Bacteria; phylum Bacillota; class Clostridia; order Lachnospirales; family Lachnospiraceae; genus RGIG8767. Next base: position 52,040 of record CAYLSH010000001.1, read on the forward strand.
ATAACTGTTTTCTTTGTCAAAAGCTAAGACAAGTGCTGCAAAAGAATCGCCTTTATCCTGTAAAAACAGGCACGCCGCCTTCCCTGCTTCTTCTGCATTTGTAAATATGCTTTCACAGTCCGGCAGTCCTGTAACAAGAATTTTTGAAAAATCCATCTCTTTTTCTTCTGCATTTTCCTTTGAAAAACGCAGTAAAAGATTCTTAAATTCTAATTTCCGGAACAGCGCATAGGCTTCCTTCGTATAAAAATCCCCGATCACCATGTCCGCAAAGGAAACGTCCAGCTCACAGTCCGTCTTGATCGTGGCAAGAGCCTTGCTTAAATCCGCCAGTTCCCGGTTTTCCATCAAAGACTCCTTAATGCTCTTTTTGGAGATTTCTTCAATGTGCTCGTAAATGCCGTCTATGGATGCATAGGTAGTCATCAGGCTGATCGCTGTCTTTTCTCCCACTTTGGGAACACCCGGAATATTGTCCGCCGTATCTCCCATCAGCGCCTTTAATTCGATAAACTGAAGGGGTGTAACCTGATATTTCTCCAAAACATCCTTTGCATAATAATCTTCTGTTTCGGTTCTTCCACCCTTCGTTTTGGGAATGCGTATCTTTATATGCTCCGAAGCAATCTGCAAAAGATCCCTGTCTCCTGATACCAGTGTCACTTCTTTTCCGTCCGCTTCCGCTCTTTTAGCAAGGGTTCCTAAAATATCGTCCGCCTCATAGCCGCCTTTTTTAACCACCGCAATCTTCATGGCAGCTAACACATCCTGAAGTACGCCAACCTGCTGACGCAGTTCCTCCGGCATCGGCTTACGGGTTCCTTTGTACGGTTCATACATTTTATGGCGGAAAGTCGGCTCCTTAACATCAAAAGCCACACAAAGATATCCCGGTTTTTCTTCTTCCAGTATCTTAAACAGGATGTTTAAGAAACCATATATGCCATTTGTATGAAGACCTTCTGCATTGGTCAGATCCGGGACCCCGTAAAAGGCCCGGTTTAAGATGCTGTGTCCGTCGATCAGTACCAGTTTCTCACTCATTCTAATATTACCTTCTATCTCAAAACATTACCGGTTCATAAATACCAAAATCAAAATAAAAATAACCGCCAGAATTGCCAAAAACTCCATGGAATAAATCACAATCGAACCCAGACGCTGCTTTTTGATTGTCCTATACGACTCCTCGATCATTACATCCAGATCACGGCTCAAATCAAAACTGCCGCCTTCTTCCAGACGCGCCATTCCTTCTTTGACCAGATACTGAATGCTCATCTCCTCCCTGCACTCTGAACATTCCCGGATATGATCTAAAAACCGTTCTTCTTTTTTTCCATGAAGTTCATCATCCAAAAATGGCGTGATATTGCGTTGTGCTTCCTTACAATCCATTTTTCCTGCCTTTCTGCATTTACAGATAGCAAAAGAGCCAAATCCCATAACACATACCCTTACTACGTTTTATGGAATCTGGTCCTTTATTATGCAACAACAGATTATTCTGCCGGCTTATCCTGTTCCTCCGGTACATTTACCGTAATACACAATTCTTCCAACTGCTTTTGCGGAATCACATTGGGAGCCTGTGTCATCAGACAGGAAGCGTCTTTTACCTTCGGGAATGCAATGACTTCACGGATGGACTCTGCTTTTACTAAAAGCATAACCAGTCTGTCCAGACCGTAAGCAAGTCCTGCGTGAGGCGGCACTCCGTATTTGAAGGCATCCAGTAAAAAGCCGAAACGTTCCTGAGCGACTTCCGGATCCAGACCCAATACTTCAAACATCTTTTCCTGAATATCTGCCTGATGGATACGCACACTTCCTCCACCAAGTTCCACACCGTTTAATACAATATCATATGCTTTTGCACGCACTCTTCCCGGATCAGAATCAATATACTGCCAGTCTTCTTCCATCGGCATGGTGAAAGGATGGTGCATTGCTACAAAACGCTCTTCTTCGTCACTATACTCTAAGAGCGGGAATTCCGTAATCCATAAGAAATTAAACTTGTCATTGTCCACTAATGCAAGCTGTTTTGCCAGTTCTAAACGAAGCGCACCCAGAACACTCCATACGATCTTGTTCTTGTCCGCTGCAAATAATAACAGATCGCCCGGTTTACCGTCCATCTTGGTAACCAGCGCCTGTAACTCTTCTTCTGTCATGAATTTGGCAAAAGAAGATTTGTAAGTGCCATCCGGCATACAGCACAGATAAGCAAGTCCCTTTGCCCCACATCCTTTTGCAAGATCCACTAAAGCATCAATCTTTTTACGTGGCATTTCTGCCTGTCCCTTTACGTTGATACCGCGCACGGAACCACCATTTTCCAATGCTCCCGTAAACACACCAAATCCGCATCCGGCCACGGTTTCGGATACATCTTTAAGTTCCATTCCAAAGCGGGTATCCGGCTTATCCGAACCAAATCGATCCATAGCCTCCTGCCATGTCATACGGGGAAGCGGCAGTTGTACATCCAGACCGATTGCTTCTTTACAGATATGCTGGATCAGTCTCTCGTTGACTTCCATAACATCTTCTTCGTCTACAAAAGAAAGTTCCATATCCACCTGCGTAAATTCCGGCTGTCTGTCCGCACGAAGATCTTCATCTCTAAAACATCTTGCAATCTGGATATAACGGTCGTAACCGGAACACATTAAAAGCTGTTTATACAACTGCGGAGACTGGGGAAGCGTATAGAAATTGCCCGGATGCACACGGCTTGGCACCACATATTCTCTTGCACCTTCCGGTGTTGCTTTTCCCAGCATCGGAGTCTCGATCTCAATAAAGCCTTCCTTTGCCATAAATGCGCGGATTTCACTTGTGATCTTGCTTCTTAACATGATATTACGCTGTAAATCCGGTCTTCTCAAATCCAGATAACGGTGTTTTAAACGCAGTTCTTCCTTGGTCTTGGAATCCTCTTCTACGGGGAAAGGAGGCGTCTCTGCTTCTGCTAATATGCGAATGGACTCAGCACGCACCTCAATCTTTCCGGTTGCTAAATTCTCATTTACGGCACCGGCTCTTGCCTCTACCACACCTTCGACTGCAATTACAAACTCGCTGCGCAGACGGTATGCTTTTTCAAAGCCTTCCGCCCCCACGCATTCTTCTTCAAAAATAATCTGTAAGATACCGGAACGGTCACGAAGATCTACAAAGATGATGCCGCCTTTGTTACGCTGCTTTGCGACCCATCCCATTACCGTTACTTTCTGTCCAATATTGCTTTCGGATAACTCCGCACATCGATGGGATCTTTTTAATCCCCTCATTGACTCTGCCATTTTTCCTTACCTCTTATTCTATAGTTTGTCATCCATCCGTATTATTTGAGCGGATTTTTGTAAAATTCTTTAAACTCTTCGTAGCCCTCATTCATAAGTTGTTCCTTCTGGAACTTTTTATTCTTGTTCATTCTGGCTACCAGAATCTGTTCACCGTTGTTGCGAGCCTGTTGTGCCTGTTTCATAACATCACAAAGGATGTCCGTACCCACACCTTTTTCGATCAGATATGCGGTCTTTTTCTTAGAACCCGGAATCTGAAATCCGCTTTCTAATAAAAGCAATACGATTCTTTCAAATCCAATGGAAAAACCACATGCCGGCGCATCATTGCCCGTAAATTTACCGACCATCTTATCATAGCGTCCGCCGCCTCCGCAGCTGCCGCCGAATTCCGGAATCGCAATCTCAAAGATCGTACCCGTATAATAACTCATACCGCGCACCAATGTCGGGTCAAATACCATTTCAAACTGTGCATTCTTGCAGGCTTCCACGCTCTCAATAATCTGGGCTAAGTTATCCTTTATCTCTGCATCCAGACAATCTCCCAAAGTATCTGCCAGATAGGTAAGACCATCTTCTTTGTGTTCTTCCATTCCTTTAAACAGGGACAGGTACTTATCAATGCATTCCTGAGCAAAACCATTTGCCGCAAGATCCTCTGCCACGCCGTCCGGTCCGATCTTGTCCATCTTATCTAAAATGATAAATACCGTATCATAGGATTCTTCTGCAAAACCACTGTACTGCGCCATTGCCTTTAAGATCCTTCTTTCATTGATGCGGATCTCAAAATTCTTAAACCCGAGTCTTCCCAGTGTCGTTGTGGTTGCCGTGATCAGTTCGATCTCCGCCAGATTGGACGGTTCTCCCAAAATATCGATATCACACTGGTAAAACTGACGGTAACGTCCTCTCTGAGGACGGTCCGCACGCCACACCGGTCCAATCTGTAGTGCCTTAAAAGGCGACGGAAGATTGGCAGCATTGTTGGAATAAAAACGCACAAGCGGTACGGTCAGATCATAGCGCAGTCCGCTGTCTGTCAGATCTTCCTGACCCTTTGCCGTCTCTAAATTCAGTTTTTCTCCTCTTTTTAAGATCTTAAAGATCAGTTTTTCATTTTCACCACCCTGCTTATTGCTTAAATTCGCAATATTTTCCACGCATGGAGTCTCAATATTCGTAAATCCAAACTGTGCATAGGTTTCCTTGATCACACCGATCACATAATCCCTGATCTGCATCTCTGCCGGCAATATATCTTTCATTCCGGTAACCGGTTTTTTACTCAATGCCATTGTATCAGCCCTCTTTCCTCATTATTATAAGCCACAATCTTATTTATTTTAACAGAATACCCGGGAAATTAAAACAATATATTTTTAGATTCTTTTCATTTTCCTTGCCATCTTATTCTCATACATTTTGGCATCTGCACAATTAATCATGGCATCCGGATCTAAATCAGCCGTTATCGTTTCCATAATCATGCCCACACTGGCAGATATCGGATATTCCTTGTCCACCGCATCTTTTTCATCTTTAAGGAATTCTTCCATTTGCTCTTCGAATTGATCCGCGGTAAATTGCTGTCCCTTTTCTTCCATAAAAGCACAGATAAACTCATCTCCGCCGATTCTTGCACAGACAGTGTCCTTTTTGCCCATCCTGCTTAACACTTTAGCAAGCGTATCAATTGCAAAATCACCTTCTTTATGTCCAAAGTGATCGTTGATATACTTAAGTCCGTCCATATCCACAAAAAACAAATACAAATTCTTACCCTGATTTTCCTGCTTCTGCGTTATGTTCTGCAATCGGTAAAAGAATCCTCTTCGATTGTAGACACCCGTCATCGGATCGCGCAAAGACATCTCTTCTATCTCTTCATTTTTCTCCTGTAAATCACGATTCATTTCATCCATCTTAGAATTATGGATAACTACCTGTAAAATATAGGACACAAACATGGCAAATTCATCCGACTGCTTAATCTGCCAATCCACCAGTGTCCCACAACCTTCCAACGTAAATCCGTATACATCCCTTCCGGAATTTAACAGATGCACCAAAACGGTATTCACTTTTTCTTCCTTTAAAAGCTTATCCATATAGGACTGAAACTCTGTAATATTCCAGGAAGTTCCGATCTCATTAAATTTGCCGAAATCTGCATCCAGTATGTTGGTTATATCAGAATAGGAATCCGATACACTATACGACGAAAGCAATTCGGATTTGATGCATACATACCGGTAAAAATCAAAATAAATATCCATATGTCTTTGAAGACTGGGAAAAATATCCTCTATCCTATGTTTATCCATGCTTTCCCCCAACATCAGACGCATGGACTTCATATGCCACTTTTCGTTCCCGATTTCATCTAAAAGATGGGAAATCCGTCTGTCATTCAGCGGAATGGTTTTGGGTTCACATCCACATGATTGACGCAATTTCATCACAACCGGAATCTTTATATCACAGGGGAATGGACGATCCCCTTCCAAATGTCTTTCTATAATCTCCATCATGGACGCAACCGCCATATCATAATCCGGTGCCCCCGTTGTTAAGGATGGAAAAAAAATACTACCGCTTTTTGTTCCGTCATATCCGGTCACAATTACATCTTCCGGTACCTCATAACCATATTTGTTCAGTTCCGAAATGGCTGCATGTGCCATAATATCGTTGGCACAGACGATAGCATCCGGAAAAGGAAGTTCGCTTTCCCTGAAATGCTGTATAACCTCAATCACGGGACGCTCCCAGTAATTGCCATAACCAACTCTTTCTTTTTCATAAGGAATTCCGTTTTCTTCCAATACTTTTTTATAAACTCCTATACGCTCTTCCGAAAAACTATGTCCTTTATCTCCGGAAATCATATTGACATGTTTACAGCCGTGTTCTTCTACAACATGACGTACAATCTGTTCAAAACACTCGCCATTATCAAAAACAAGGCTAAAACACCCCTCCACTCTCCGGTCGAGCGAAAAAACAGGAATCCCTTTTTGGTTTCCCAGTTCCACAAGTTTATTTATCGTATCATCATTTCGGATTGTTTCCGATAAAATAATCAGTGCTGATAAATCCGTACATGCTATCAGATCAACCAGATGATACTGCCCCACTATTTCATCCGTTTCATTCTGGTCGCTTGTACTGCCAATAAAGGAGATTAACTGAAACCCTTTGTCCTCCAACTTATTTTGCAAAATCTCAAGAAACGGCATAATATTTTGTTCAAAAAGACGTACTCCACAAATCCCGATCCGTTTTTGATTCGTATCCATATAAATCCATTCCTTTTCCATTAACAATCAAAATATACTAACAATTTACCATACTTTCAGCAAAAAATACACACCCTCTTTCGATCAAATGTAATCTGATCCGAAAAAGGGTGCGTATCCGAAAGATGAAACGCTTTATGAATCTATTTCATTCACGGTAAACTGTGAAATCGCTGATTTTAATTTTTCTGCCCATTCATTCAGCTGTTCGGTTGCTTTTTGCAGTTTTATGGACTCTTCTGCCTGTTCTTCCGTGGACTTATGTACATTAATAGCACTTGCCTCGGTTTCTTCCGCAACAGCGGAAATGCCCTGCATAGCATCCTCTGTTGTAACTCTTGCATTTTCCATATTCTGGATATAAGTCAGAATCTCCTGAACCTGTGCCGTCAATACACGTGTCTGCTCATTCATCTCGTAGAAAGATTTTGTCGTATTGTCAACCACCTTGGACTGTTCATCCACACTGGAGGCTGCATTGTTAACAGACTCTCCGGCTTCCTGTGTCTGAAGCGTAATTTCTTCAATGATCTTACGAATCTCTCCTGCGGAAAGAAGGGACTGATCTGCCAGTTTACGGATCTCATCCGCTACAACCGCAAATCCTTTACCGGACTCTCCGGCTCTGGCTGCTTCAATGGAAGCATTGAGTGACAATAAAGTTGTCTGTTCTGCAATATCATCAATCGCATCCACGATCATACCGATATGATTGATACGCCCCTGTAAGGAATCCATGGTCTCGGACACCTTTGTCATCATCTGTGTTGACTCATCCGTCTTGACTTTCAGATTCTGCATCGTTTCCAAGCCGTTTGTAATCGCTACATTGGTATGGTTCGTAGCATCGTTAATATGGGATGCATTCTGGTTAACCAGTTCAAACTGGGAAGCAAGCACCTGCATCTGTGACAAACTGTTTTCCGAGCTGACATTTAACTGTTCTACACCAATCTCAATCTCACCAAGTGAGTTATTAATCACATCCGCGGATTCTACAAACTTACCGGAAACAACGGCAACTTCCTGCGCATCGTCTAAAAGCACATTGCCTGCCTGTCTGACTTCTCGTACAAGACCGCTGACATTGTCCGCCATATTGTTAACACTGTCTGCTAACAGTTTAAATTCATCTTTTCTCTTCAGATGCATCCTGACGGTAAGATCACCGGATGCGATTTTACCAAGAGTCTTGTTGATACTACGGATGCTCTTGCCGAGATTTCCCGCAAACAGGTTCCCGATAATAATAACCACGACCGCTGCAATAATCGCAACCAGTATTGCAATATTACGGATGACAACCGTCTGCTCTAAAAAATAACTTTCCGGAATCAGAACACATACATCCACCTGTCCTTCGACAACCGGCGCATAGAGGAAAAGATAACTGTCATTATTGTAATTCACATACTCATCCGTGTTGCCGTTTTTAGCCGCTTCCAGATACTGTCCGAACACACCGCCGGCCGTACTGAATTCCGTACCATCATACACAAGTTCCGTACCATCTGCTGACAGCACACCAACAACACTGTTTTCACCAAAATCAAGACCTTCGAGTACGGAAGATGCCATCTTCTCCGTTACTTCTGCAAATCCGACTCCTGCATTCTTGTTAAGCAGAATACCTACACGGAACAGATAATCATCCGTATTCATACCAAGGATCTCATCGAGCTGCGGATTTTTTCCAAACCATACATACTTGTTGTCGCTTTCGGACAGTTTCTGGTATTCCGGAGTCTCCTGTACCTGTGTATATGCCGCTGCATTGGTAAATCCACTGCTTGAAAAGACTGACTGCGCACCGCTGGCTATAAACTGCATGCCGGCAAGTTTATTGTCTCCCCATACCCTGTGTTTCACATCATTTTCAAAAGTATTGCGAAACTGTAAGGATAATGTACTGGAAAGTTCATAATTGCCCGCCATATATTCTTTTGCATCATCATCCTGATTGAATACATCCACCTGTGCCTGAATAGCTTCAAACTGTGCCTGATAATACTCGGCAAGCATACTCATGGTCTGCTGCGTTGCCGTTTTACTATTGTTAATAACAACCGAGGACGCCTGTTGGTAACTGATAATTCCCAATGAAACGATTCCGATTACGGGTATGAGAAAAATACCAAACATCTTAAACTGTATACCATGAAATCCCAGGCCTTTTTCTGATTTGTCCTTCTTAAAAAAACCTTTCTTTCGTTCCGTACCTTTTGTACCTTTCACTTTCTGCATCTTCATTTGTTTTAACATAAGACACCTCCGTTACCCCTTTTGTTTATTATTCTACCTAATATGCCTGAATAAATCAACCTTTTACAGATCCTGACAGACCTTCGACATAGTATTTCTGTAAGAAAATAAACAAAATAACGATCGGTACCGCAACCAGAATGGAACCGGCTGCAAACTGTGTATAATATTTATCAATTCTCTTGAAATCCACTAACCATTTTAATCCTACTGCAACCGTATAGGATGCCTGTTTATCCCCAAAGAGCATACTTGGGAAAATAAAGTCGGACCACGGTCCTAAGAAGGAAGTTAACATCGTATAGATAATCATCGGTTTTGCAAGCGGAACCGTGATCCTTGTAAAAATCTGGAATCTGGTTGCACCATCGATGATTGCCGCTTCATCCAATGATTTGGGCATCGTATCAAAAAATCCCTTACATACCTGATATCCCATCGCTGCACCGGCAACACCGATGACGATCAATGCAAACAATGACTGTGCCAGACCAATACCCTTTAGGATATTGTAAACAGCGATCATGGACATAAAGCCCGGGAACATACCGATGATCATCATAACCTTCATGATTGTTACACGACCTTTAAAGCGTGTTCTACTGAAAATATAGGCAGTTGCCAGAATAATGATTGTATTCAGCACACAGCAGACAATCGCAACGATAAAGGTATTCGTCCACCATTTTGCAAACGGGATAACGCTGGTCTCTGAGAAAAGAGACAAATAGTTATTTAAGGTAAATCCCTTAGGAATAAAGTATCCCACATAGTATCCCTGCTCCGCACGGAAAGAAGTCAGTACAATCCAGAGAATCGGGAATAACCAGATCACACTCATAATGACAAGAACAATGTAACCCGGATTGATTTTTGCCGTTCTCATGGCAAAAACAAGGGATACAAAACAAAGGATAAGACCAATCCAGTATCCGAAGCTAAAGTTCTTTACCAAAAAGGCTTCCGGTAAGACACCTGCCGCATCCACCATGGATTTGGTTCCAAACATCAATATCATCTGGCAGATTGCTACAACAGAAAGTACACAAACCCATAATCTCATCATCCAGACTGAGGGTTTCACATATTCAACAACAGCAAACAAAATCGAAACCACGGATGCAATGATATACACCATTAACAGATTCAGCATGGCACCGGAGCATCCGGCATCCATCAATTTTGCCAACAGGCGTACACTCTGTAAGCTTTCTCCGCCCACACTGACAAAAGGAAGTACCAAACTTAAGATACTTAATACACTTGCAACAAATGCTGCTTTGAAATATTTTAGATTTAATCCGATTACTGTCTTCATTATTGGAATCCCTCCTCATTTTTCAAAGCTTTTGATCTTGAATATGAAATCCAGGAAACTGTAGCTGAAATAATAAATATAACGATACCGATGGTTGCTGCAAGGTTGTAATCGCCGTTATCCTTTGTCAACTTATACAACCATGTTACCAGTAAGTCCGTTTTTCCTGCTCCTTTGTAGTAATCCAGTGTTAAAGGACCACCATCATTCAGGAAATAAATAACACCAAAGTTATTGAAGTTTGCTACTAAGTTGGAAATCAGATACGGGGTTGTAATAAACCACATATACGGGAACGTAATCTTGGTAAATTGTACAAAAGGATTTGCTCCGTCAATCTTGGCACTTTCGTATAATTCTGCCGGAATATTCATTAAAATACCGGTTGTCATCAGCATCGTGATCGGAATACCAACCCACATATTTACAACAATAATCGTACACTTAGCCCATGTACCTTTTGTTAAAAACGGTAATGCATGTGTTGTAAATCCCCATTGCTGTAACAATACATTGATGATACCTTTTTCACCAAGCATGGTGGATACAACCAGTAAGGAGATGAATACCGGAATCGCCATGGTAATAACAAAAATGGTTCTCCATACTTTTTTGCCGTAAATGCCCTTGGAATTGATTAACATTGCAAGGAACATTCCCCCGAAGTAACAGGTAAAGGTTGCCGCAAATCCCCATATAATGGTCCAGGCAAAAATAGGCCAGAAAGTAGCGGATAAGGTGTCTGCAGAAGCAAACAGTCTCTGGAAGTTCTGCAAACCAACCCAGTCAAACAAATTTCCGGGTGGCTGATGAGCACCGTCATAACTGGTAAACGCCATAAGGATCATATAGATCAGTGGCATTACCGTAAAGACTAAAATTCCCACTGCGGGAAGCGCCAAAAACAATCTATGTATATTGGTATCGAACAATGCCTTGATCTCATCAACGATACCAGGAACTTTCTTATTTTCAATTTTATATCTTCGAGCCAGTTCACCGGAGCGAATGGACACATATCCGACTGTCAGTGCAGCCGCTGTAAGTACAAGTGTGATAACACCATATAACAGAATCAACATGGAGTTATCGCCCTGAACCACCTCATAAATGCCTTTTTCAGCATTCAGTACCATTTCCTGTTCTCTGGTACCAAGAGTTGTCATACTGATTAGAGATTCAATACCGGATGGAATCATGTACCATAAATACACGATCTCCATTGCCAAAAACAGCAATCCTTTTATAACCTGACCCCTGACTATATTGGAAAGCCCCCAGATCACAAAAGAAAGTTTGGAGAAAATATCTCCCTTGAGAAAAATGGAAAATGTACTGTATTTTCCTTCTTTTGTCTTGGAATTTTCGTTCATTCCACACCTCCGACTTTTTTACTGCCCACATTCTTTAACAAAATGGACTGTTTTATAAATGATTTTTTCAGTCTATAAAACAGTCCATTCCACGTCAAATTATAACTTTACCAAACAATTATATAACGATTATTCTGCCACTGCAACTGTTGTAATAGCGGTAGCACACTGATCTAATTTTTCCTGAAGATTAGATGCTGTGATTTCGCCGTAAATGATACCTTCACCAAGTGCCTGTGCAGGTGTCCAGTATGCATCGATCTGAGAAATAGCAGGCTGTGGTGTTGCAAATTCAGTCTGTCCGATCAAAGCGATGGAAGCAACGTCAGAAGAAAGTTCAGGATTGTCCTGTAAGCTTAAGCAAGAAGGAACTGCACCTGCTTCTTTGTAACGCATTAACTGTGCTTCTTCACTAGCTAAGCACTCTGCAAACTGCTGAGCTGCAAGAGGGTAAGCTGTGTTGGATTTTACTGCAACTAATTTGTAATCTGCGAAGTTGCTTAACTGTTTGTCTTCACCATTGATGTTAATTGTAGGAAGTGCTACTGCACCAAGGTCATCACCAAGAACTTCTTTGAATTCCGGATATGCCCATGTACCTGAGCAAAGAGCACCTAATTTACCTTCTTTGAAAAGGGAACCTGCAATACCGTCTTTGTCTTCGATGTATTTAGGGTTATTTGCTAAATCGATCAGGTAGTTACCTGCTGCAACACCGTTTTCATCATTCCATGTACATACGTTAGGATCCATACCATCTGCACCGAATAACTGGCATCCTGCTGCATAGAAGAATGCTTCAATGTACCAAGAGTTAGAAATTGTGCAGGAGAAGTTGTAAGAATCTGCACCAAGATCTTTTGCCATCATAGTCTCTAAAGACTTCACTTCATCTTCTGTGTAAAGGCTCTTGTTGTAGTACATAAACCAGCTGTTTGGAGTATAAGGTACACCATACATCATATCATCTTTTGTTGCTGCATCGATAGCACCCTGACCATACATAGATTTGATATTGTCAAGATCATATGCGATCGGTAAAAGGTGACCGGATTCTGTTAATCCCGGAATGGAACCGGAAGGAATATGGAATACGTCTGCTGCTGCATCCGCATCCGTTGTCAGGTTGGCACCTGATTCGTCGATACCAACTACTGCAATTTCCCATGTGATGTCATATTCAGGATGAGCTGCCTGGAAGGAATCAGCTAACTGCTGTGTCATTTCCATTTCTTCTTCCGGACACCAAACTTTTAAGCTGACCTTTTCTACTTCTGTTGAAGCTGCATCAGCGCTGTCTGCACCCTCTGCTACTGTCTTGTCTGCTGTTTCACTTGCTGCTTCTTTACTTCCGCATGCTGTAAGAGCACTCATGGAAAGAACTGCAGCCATTGTCAACGCAATAACTTTTTTGATTTTCACTTTTTCTTCCTCCTTGTTTATAAAAGATACATCTTGTTCGTTACCGCAATTAGTTAAGCGGTTAACTTAGTTTTATTATAATATGCTTATACCATTCTGTCAACGTCTAAAGTGTAAAATTTACAATTTTTTTTAATCACTTTTGAATTCCTTGGACAAATTGCCTAGAGAATCTGTAATTGTCAATATACAGATTCCCCAAAGCAACATTTTTTAATGGGAATCTCCCGTGTATTTATGCAAAACGTTTAACTCAATTTGTTTCAGACAGGATAAAGAACTCCCACGGCTGTAAAGTTACTTCACCGCCTATGTTTTCCTCACTTACAGGATGGTCTTCCATATTAATATTCTCCGCTCCCACGCTATGAAGCAGAACCGTTTCGTCTCCGTCCACTACCTCAGAAAGACTGATCGTCTGTTCTCTCTTGGAAAGGTTAAAAATACATTTTACGGTATTGCCGTCTTTCTCACGATAAAAAATCAACACATTTTTATTATCCAGATCATAATAATTGATCTGACCACCATAATTACCGTTGTAAAGAGCCGCATTGGAACTCTTAATGCCACTCAGTTCGGCTAACAGAGGTCTGTAATCCAGATCGGAACTCTCCCAGTCAATCGGATCCTTTTCCATAAAGGCAATGGCATGATCCAGTCCAATTTCATCACCCGAATAGATCATTGGTACGCCCGGAATCATATAGAGGAAGGAGAACATCGCTGCCATCGGTTCTTCTCCATACGCGCCCAGAATCGTATGTTCATAAGAGTTCTTATCATGGTTATCCATGAAATTCATGGTGTAAGTACCATCCGGCAGATTCGTCGGGATGTAAAGTTTTAACGTATTGGCTCTTTTATTATCCCTTGCCACATCCCTCATGGCATCATACAGTTTCCAGTTATAATTGCAGTCAAAGGCTTTCTCCAAGAGGCTTTCCACAAGATTGTCTTCCGCAAGCATATAGACCGGTTTTACCGCATCAAGTGCCTCTCTTGCATCTTCCCAGAATTCCTGTGGAACACCGGTTGCATAATCACAACGGAATCCGTCAATGTCATATTCCTGTACCCAGTATTTCATACATTCGATCATTTCCGCACGCATTTCCATATTGTCGTAATTTAAGTCCGCAACATCCGGCCATCCCATGCCTTCGGGGGAAATGATCTTACCGTTACTGTCCTGTGTATACCAGTCCGGATGTTCTTCAATCCATGAATTATCCCATCCCGTATGATTGGCAACCCAGTCCATCATAACCGTAAATCCCATCTCATGCGCCTGATCCACGAGGTTTTTAAAATCCTCCTTTGTTCCAAACTCCGGATTTACGTCACGGTAATCGGCTATGGAATAGTAGGAACCCAGTGTACCCGCACGGTTGATTTTGGAAATCGGATGAATCGGCATAAACCAGAGTGTTGTAATTCCCATATCCTTTAACGTCTGTAAATGCTCTGCAAATGCATTAAAGGTTCCTTCTTTTGTATACTGTCTGACATTTATTTCATAAATAACAGCATCCTTTGTCCACTCCGGCTGATAACGCACGCCTGTTGCCTCAGCCTGTTCCTCATCATTTCCGTCCGCTTCCTCTGCTACTTCTGTCTGTGTTGTTTCAACATCGTTTTCTGTAACGTTGCCTGCCTGATTAGAAGAACAACCCGTCACAGAGCACATCAATGTTATCATCAGTGCCATTGCAATTTTTCTTTTCATGGTTTTCTCTCCTTATTCTGTTTACCCCAACCGGATCTTACTCCTGACAATCTCCAAGCATCTGTTCCACAACCGCTCCCATCAGCGTTTCTTCCAATCGCATCTGCTGAAGTTTTCCAAAGAGTCTTATCAGGTTCTGTTCTCTGCGTACTTCTTCATACACAGCTACTTTTAAATTGTATTCAATCTGTGCACGATGCAAAAGATTGTATACCGCCTCAACTTTATCCGGTCCTTCGATCTTTTCGCTTTCCGTATGGATCTGCAAGTTAAAATGGCCATCTTTTCCGGCAGTGTAACGAATCATACACTCTTTTTTGTTTTCGTCATACTGCCATGTAACTTCTCCGGAATCACCGGAAGTCGCATCCACTCCGGTTGGTTTGCAGATACCCTTTACATGAATCTCATAGACTCTGCCCTTTGGTATGACACCTTCCGTTTTTCCTTCGGTCGTTATGCTGATTTCAGCATCTTTTCCTGCTTTAAAAGTGAAATGCGTAATAACCGGCTCTTCTTCCTTCTTCCATTCATCGCAGGAATCCTCATAAAGGTCAAAACTTCCGTCCGCGCCATTTGCGATATACACTTCCAGTTCCTTCGGATTGTGCATATGACAGTTCTTATAATCCTTTGCCATCGGAATAATGCCGCCGGCACGAACCAGTACGGGAACATTTTCCAGATTACGGTAGAGCGTCATTTTACGGCCGCCCGTATACACCTGCCCCGTAAAGAAATCAATGTACTTTCCTTCCGGAAGCCATGCATCAAACTCGGCTAACTGCAATCTCTTGTCCATTGGTTTTGTGATCGGACAAACGATCATTTCCGATCCATAATAATACTGGTTCGGTACATTGTATGCATCTTCCGTATCATGCTGATAATACATCGGCTGCATAAGCGGGATTCCGTAAAGATGCGTACGGTAGTTCATCGTATGCAGATACGGAATCATTTTGTGTCGTAACTGAAGGAAATTCGTCATGACCTGTTCCGCTACCGGATTAAATGTCCACGGTTCTTTTCCATAGAACTCATTATTCGTGCTGTGCAGACGCATAATCGGTGAAAATACACCAAACTGCAGCCAGCGCACTGCCATTTCATCATCCCTTATTCCCTGCTGGTGTCCACCGATATCATGACTCCACCAACTGTAACCCGCATTGCTCGCATTTGCGGTAAAATAAGGCTGGAAGTCCAGGGATTCCCACGTAGTATAAGTATCCCCGGAAAAGCCGATCGGGTATCTGTGGCTGCCGATTCCTGCATAGCGTGAAAAAGTCAGCGGCATTTTGCCATCCCTTCCACTGTCTAAATAATGCAGATGATTTAACATCCACAAAGTGTCAATTCCGGCAATACCGGATTTGCTTCCCTGCTGCCAGTCAATCCACCAGAAATCCACGCCATCCGCTTCATTTGGATGGTGAAGATATTTAAAATACGCATCCATGAATGCTTTATTGGTCGAATCAAACGGAATCTTGTCTTCGTTTTCATAATCAATTCCCAGTTCTTTCGCCATGGGGAGGTATGCATCCTCATGCGCTCTGACACCATCCGCCGGGTGCACATTTAAAGTAACGTGCATGCCCTTATCATGAAGTTTACCCATAAATCGTTTCGGATCCGGAAACAGCTCTCTGTTCCATGTATATCCGGTCCATCCGCTTCCGTATTTCCTCGGAATATCCACTAAATGCCAGTCGATATCAATGACCGCCGTCGAAAAAGGAATATTCTTTTTCTCAAACTTATCCATTAATTGCAAGTAACTTTCTTCCGTATACCGGTAAAAACGGCTCCACCAGTTACCAAGAGTAAACCTGGGTAACAAAGGCGTACTACCGCTTAATTTGTAAAAGTCTTTTAAACAGCCCAGATAATCATGACCATATCCGAAAAAATACAGGTCAATGGATTTTCTGTCTTTTGCAGCCACCCACTGCTCCTTGGTAATAAAGGCAATGTCGCTGTCGTCCAATACCGTGAAGCCGTCCCTGGATAATAATCCGCTTTCCAGTTCCACTGCTCCGTCCACATTATCCAGCGTACGTGCCGTTCCTTTCAGGTCATGAATCTCATCCCCATAATTCCATGTGGAACCATAGACGTGAAATCCTTCTTTTAGCTGGATATTCAGTCCTTCTTTACTAAAAGGTTTTTTATCATAATACAAATGCAGTTTATCCGTAACAATTTCCAGGGAATCCTCTTTGTCGATCACACGATACTCAGGAACCGGAAAATCCCTGCAGATTACGGTCTGTGTCGGTTCATCCACAAACAGACCCTCTTGCTGATACTCCATACGGACCATGCAATCCGTCAAAATCGTAAAACGGTACTGTTTACCGATTACCATGGCTTCCTGCTTCGCAATCGGTTTTAAATCCAACGCATATCTCTTGCTCTGTGCTTTCATCCTTATTCCTTTCTGTCAAATATTCTTATCGCATCTCACATTCCATAAGATAGGACTGATGTGCTTCCACTATCAGTTCAATACTGTTTTCGTCCAGTGGATGATACACCAGATTTTTGCCGAACACATCCTTGTTTCCTTTCGGACTCACTGCGCCTACCACTCCAAGCGGCAAACGGATTTTTTCGGATACATGTCCTGTCGAAATAACACAAACAAAGACTTCTTCTTCGCAGAAACGGGCAATCGCTATAACATTTCCTTTTGCAAACAAGAACTTCATACCGCCTTCCGAAAGTGCCTTATGCTCTGCTTTCATATGTGCCATTGTCCGGTATAACCGATAGGTATCACTGTTTTCAAAGTCCTTATTCCACGGCATCGGATAACGGCATCCTTCATTGGTATCCAAAACGCCGTCCACACCTGCTTCATCTCCGTAATAAATGGAGGCTGCACCAACCAGCATAAACTGGAAGATTACCGCTCCCCTGTATTCATCCGGATGAACCTTGGGATTGTTGTGCAATCTGCTCACATCATGACTGTCAAACAGATTGAACTGATTTTCCCACATCACATACGGTATTTTGGAAAGATGCTCCATCACACGATTCTGCACATCTAACGCCGTCATTTTGTAAGGTACTTTTTTGAGGATCTCGTTTCTTCCCATGAATAAATCGGGTTCTCCCAGAAACTGACGGATCACACGTCCGCAACCATAATAGTTCATGGGCGAATCCCATTCATTTCCCTGAAGATAAGGCGCACAATCCCCCCAGTCCTCGGCAAGGATATATGCCTGCGGATTAACCTCACGGATGCTCTTTCGAATCTCCGGCCAGAGTTCATGTCCTAACTGCACTTCATTATTTCTGGCGAATACATCTGCCACATCAAAGCGCCAGCCATCAATGCTGTATGGTGGTTTTAACCATTTTTTCAAAACAGAGTCTTCTGCTCTGTAAATAATCTCCCGTAACGAATCCGATGTATAATTCAATGTCGGTAATCCGGGATTGTCATACCATCCATGATAGGAATTATCTTCATGGAAGAAATAATACCCTCTTTCTTCTGAATCCGGATTGTTATAGGCTCCCTCTGATTTGTCAAAGAAAAGTCCATCCTTGTTAAACCATTTATGTGCCGTTCCGGTATGATTGATGGAAATATCCAGAATCAGTTTCATATCATTTTCATGAAGGGCTTTGGAAAGATCCGCAAGTGCCTCATCCCCTCCAAAATGGGGATCCACATGAAAATAATCGATACAATCATATTTATGTACGGAAGGTGCTGTAAAAATCGGATTCAGATATACCGCTGTCACACCCAGTTCCTTCAGATAAGGAATCTTTTGTTTAACCCCTTCCAAATCTCCTCCAAAAAAGTCCATACAGAAACCTTCCTGGTAAGTAAGCACTCTGTCGTCCCAGTTTTTCATCCGGATGGATGGATGTCCTTCCAGACAATATTCCCCGTCCTGCACATCATTTTGTGGATTGCCGTTGCAAAAACGTTCGGGGAAAATCTGGTAAAATACTGCCTTTTTCACCCATGCCGGTTGTTCATAATCCGCTAACAATACAAAATCATAGGTATGATCCGGCACATATGTTGTAATTTCTTTCTGATTGTAAAAATACACCACATCATCGCACACAAGATAAAAATGATACTGCATCCGGTTTTCTGTGATCGCAAGCGGTGCTTCATAATAAACCAGACCATGCTCTCTTTTTACAATATGTGCTTCTTCTAAATGTTCTGCCCCATTGGGAACAGAGCGTAAAAATACATGTTTTACAGGTGCATCCTCGTACATTCTGATCTTTACCGTAATCGTGTCAAAAAGACGGGGAGAAGGATTGCTGACAAATGCAGCCGTTCCATCACTGTACACACTCTCCAACCATTTTTCCATATTAAACGATACCCCCTTAATTGATATCTTTTACAGACTGTCTTTCAATAATCTGTGCATCCACAATTTCGTTTATCACCAGTGTTTCTTTATTACGAATCATTTCAAACAAATGCTTGCCCACAAGACGTACTTTCTTTTCCAGATTCTGTGAAACCGTGGTAAGTTTCGGATTGGAATAACGGCATTCCGGAAGATCATCGAATCCAATGACCGAAATATCATTCGGAACACTTTTTCCGCATAACCGCAATCCCTCTATGACGCCAAATGCCACGATGTCGGACATGACGGCAACTGCGGTAAATCCAATATCCGATATTGCAATTTTTTGTCCCACGGCAATACCGTAATGGTAAAGTGTATTGGTCTCAAAGACATGCGAAGGCGTAACCGTAACGCCTTTTTCGGCACAGGCATCGCAAAAGCCCTGATATCTGCGTCCGATTACCTTGGAAGCATTTACATTAGGACCTACAAAAGCAATCTCCCTGTGTCCTTTTCCCAAAAGATAGGTTGCCACCAGATAGCCGCTTTCATAGTCATCAATCCCTACGTTGGCAATCTCCTGTCCCTGTGCATAGGTGTCTATAAATATCGTCGGAACATTTACCAGTCGCTTCCGGATATCACTCACATCCTCTTCCGATGCACCTACCAACACCATACCGTCCACGTTCCACTGGGAAAACAGCGGTGCGATTTCATCGTATTCACCCGCAGTACGCATCATCAGATAATATCCCTGATTACGAATATAATTTTCTAACAGCGCCAGAATCTGTGTATTATACGGACTGACAGCAAAACTCTCCGCATTGCCGATCTTAGGTATTGCCACGCCGATGATCTTGCTTTCCTTGGAAGCAAGACTTCTTGCGGTTGCATTGGGCTGATAATTATTTTCTTCTATGATCTTTAATACTTTTTCCAAAGTCTCTTTGGAAACTTTATGATGATTTCCATTGATTACATTCGAGACCGTTGCTGTACTCACACCTGCTTTTGAAGCAATACTTTTCAGATTCATCCTAGTTGCCTTTCCTGTTACTATGAAAGTGTTCTTTTTGCCTTTATAAGAAGTTTTGCAATATCTTCCTTTTCTTTTTCCAGCGCAGACCAGTCGGTAAGTCTCCATTCCCAGTTCGGACTTCCCACCGTACCCGGCGTGTTGAGTCTTGCCTTATCATCAAGCCCCAAAAGATCTGCTACCGGAATAATTGCCATGCCGGCATCACTCCTGTATACAAAATGCACCATCTTCTTTATAAAACTATCCCATGGTTTTCCGTATTTTGCGAGGGTTTTTCTCACCTTCCTCTTTGTCTTAGAATCAAGCGAGTTATACCAGCCTTTTACGGTCTGATTATCATGCGTTCCCGTGTAAATCAGCTGATGTACCTTGATCGAATCCGTGGAAGGAAGGGAAAACTCCGCTATGTTCATCCCGCGAAGATTATAGTGATCCCGAAGTTCTAAGACCTCCGGACGAAGATCTCCCAGATCCTCTGCCACAATCTCAATATCCGGCATCTGTCTGTATATCTCATCAAAAAGTTCATAGCCAGGCGCCTCTATCCATGCTCCTTCGATTGCCGTATCGCAACTTGCCGGTATTTTCCAATATGTATCAAAAGCGCGGAAATGATCGATTCTTATGATATCGTACAACTCACTGCTATACTGCAAGCGCTTCATCCAGAAGGGAAAATGATTCTTTTTCATATTGTCCCAGTTATAAATCGGGTTCCCCCAACGCTGACCGGTTTCACTGAAATAATCCGGCGGTACTCCTGCTACAAAACTGGGTTTTCCCTCTGCATCCAGAAGAAAGTCCTCTCTGCAGCTCCATACATCCAGGGAATCAATTCCTACATAAATCGGAATATCGCCCATGATCAGCACATTTTTCTGATTGGCATATGCTTTCAGTGCCATCCACTGTTTATAAAACATATACTGGGCAAACATCTGATACTGAATTTCTTCCTGTAAATGGCTGACATCATATTTATTATCCAGAATCCAGTCCTGTTGTTCCTTAGGCCATTCATTCCAGCAACGAAGATCATTCTGTTTCTTTAATGCAATGAATACAGCGTAGGGATATACCCATTCTTTCTTCTGAAACTCCTTAAAATCAGCGCTGTTTAAGTCTTTTTTGCAAAATCCTTTATAGGCTTCCTTTAAATACTTTACCTTATAGGCTCTTGCTCTTTCGTATTCGATCCGTTCGGGATCTTTTCCAGTTTCGTAGGCTTCCCTGTCCGCAGTAAGGTAACCTTCCCCGGCCAAAAGATCCAGATCGATATAGATTTCTTCCCCTGCGTAGGAAGAAAACGGCTGATAGGGAGAATTACCGTATCCCAGCGGATTTAACGGGAGAATCTGCCATATGCGGATTCCCATGTCCGCAAGCAGATCCACAAAAGCGTATGCTTCCTTACCAAAGCTGCCCACACCATCCTGGGAAGGAAGTGAAGCAACCGGCATCAGTACCCCCGCCATCCTGGGTTCTTTGCCTGATTTTCCTGTTGAAATACTCATCTTTACCTCATCCTTTTATACATAATTTGTGATTCTTGGTTTACTTGTAGTTAAGCGGTTAACTTATTAACAGAATATCAAAACAAAACCGTATTGTCAATACATCTTTTGTGCAATTTCACTCATATTTCATTCTTTTTGGCCACCAAAAAAGAGAAACCGCTCACACCTTGGTTTCCCTTTTTCTTAACTTATTCACTATAAATTTTCATCCACCATGGCACCCTTGATGTCGTCTTCAATCAGACTCATCTTGTTAACCATATCCATAATCTCCTGCTTTGCCGCACTCAGATCCACAGCTTTTGTCTCTGCTTCCTGAACACCCTCTAAAATATCTTCTGTGAGTTTTTCGTTTTCTTTCTTTTCTTCCCGGACGGCATCGATCTTTTCCTGTAACTCTTCTTCTTTTTCTTCCTGTTTTTCTGCCTGCTCTTTCTTTTCTTCGATTTCTTCGTCCACATGCTCCTTGGCTTCGTCCATGAGCATTCCCACAATCTCATCCGATGCCGCATCCATGACATTTCCGGCTTCTTTCTGCGCATCCACCATGGTATGTGTTTTCAGTCTTTCCAATCTGGTTGCTCTGATGATGCCATCTTCCGTTCGGATCTCCTTATTGGCTTCCCGGACCGTCGCATAATATGGTTTTTCATATTGCAGCAGATTTAAGGAACGCTCCTGGTATTCTGTCAGACCTTCTTTTCGGATCGCTGCAATCTCTTTTCTTTCTTCGTCCGTTAACTGCTCCGGATTTTCCTGCATCTTTGATTTTATCTCTTTTTCTAAAAGACGCAGTTGTCTTTCTTCTTCACTATCTTCAGAAACTCCGTACTCTTCCCGCAGATTTGCTCTTTCTTTTTCCAGTTTTAAAATCTCCTGACTTGCCAGTGACTTTTCTTCTTCCAGTGCACGAATCTTCTCCCTGCGGCTGTCCAAATCTTCATCGATCAATTGGTCCCCATTAAAAGCATCCGACACAATTCCCAGTGCTTTTTTCTGTGCCAGTTGTCTTTTCAACGCAATCGGATCCGCCGCCTGCTGCAGCAGTCGTCCATCAATGCTCTTTTTGTCACCCTTGCCTGACACTTCATTCATTCCCATAAAAATGGTCGTATTCGTAATCTTCATGGCGCATCCTCCCGCTTCTGACAAATACACTTTTAATCTTCAAATAGTTTCCGTTTCCGCTCAATCATCTCGTCAATCTTTTCTATATAAAGATCCACGTCCTTTACTGTATCGCAACGCTCAATTCTTCCGTCTTTCATTACGTTTTTGGTAACCGTTCCGGCTCCACAGGCTACGATGGGCTGAACTTCTTCCATGATCAGAATATTGTAGATTCCGTATTTGCCTTCCCTTGCGTACCCTACATTTTCAAAATTGCCGGACATATTTTTCTGGCGGTAAAGATAATAGGGCTGCATCTGCATTCTTTGGGCTGTATCCGCTGCGATTTCCATGGTCTCATCCGTATTGTTAAGGCACCTGATTCCCTGCTCCCGGATCCACTGGCTCATTCTGGAAGCCCGTTTGATCGCAAGGGAATGCACGGTCAGACTGTCCGGATCCAATTCCTTTACCTGACGGAGAGTTTCCGCCACATCTTCTTTTGTTTCATTCGGAAGACCAAGGATCAGATCCATGTTAATATTGTCAAAACCAAGTTCTCTTGCCAGTGCAAAGGCCTCTTTTACCTGTGCAACCGTATGTCTTCTGCCGATCAGTTTCAGTGTTTCTTCTTTCATCGTCTGCGGATTTACGGAAATTCTGGTAACCCCATGTTTTTTTAACACTTCCAATTTGGCTCTGGTGATGCTGTCCGCTCTTCCCGCTTCCACTGTATATTCCAGTACATGGGACAGATCCAGTTTGGCATCCACGTAAGAAAGCAGCCTGTCTAACTGTTCTGCTTCCAGCGTGGTTGGCGTTCCACCTCCGATATACAGACTGTCCATGGTCCTATCCTTAAAATCGGTTGCTACATAATCAATTTCTTTTTCCAATGCTTCTAAATAGGCATCCACCTTATTTTTGCAGGATGCGATGGAATAAGAGGTAAAGGAACAATACAGGCAGGTAGTCGGACAGAACGGAATCCCGATATAAAGGCTGTAACCCTTTTCATAATGAAGTTTTGACAAAAGTTCTCTTTCCCTTACAGCAATATCGTAGGCAAGTCCTGCCTTTTTTTCAGAGCAAAAATAAGTATCCTGCATATAGGAAACCGCTTCTTCCTTTGTGGCACCTTCCTCAAGCATCGCATAGGGAATCTTGGTCGGACGGATTCCGGTCAGATTGCCCCATGGCAGTTTCTGTCCCGTATAAGTACTGAGTTCTTCATACAAAAGTCTCTTTAACACGTTTTTGCATGACACACGATCCTCCGCATCTGTAAGAAGCGACTCTTTTTCTCTTCTTTTCTCTCCCTTTTCAAAGATGGAAAATACCATCCTATCTACCGCAAAAGAAACAAAAAATTCCGGCAGAGATGCATCCGAAGAAAGGGATTTCTCCCCTTCTGCAAACACTTTTACCTCTTCTGCCGGATAAAATGCTTTTACCAGAGAATGAATGTCATAGGAAAAATCATTTTTATCACATTTTACTACTATCATCACACGTATCCTCTATTCCATTTTAGATGGCCAGAATGGATTAAACTCCTTTTCATGCCCAATCGTCGTACTGTCTCCATGTCCCGGATAGACAACGGTATCCTCCGGAAGAGACGCAAGTTTATCTGCAATGGAGCGGGTTAAGGTTCCCATACTGCCCGTTGGCAGATCCGTTCTTCCCACCGATTCTTCAAAAAGGGTATCCCCGCTGATCAACATCCCTGCTTCTTCAAAATAGTAGCAGCAGCTTCCTTTCGTATGCCCCGGTGTGGCAAGCAGTTTAAATGTCATGCCCTCAATGGTTACTTCTTCCCCATCTTTTAAAAGGGTATTGGCTTTTACGGTGCAGGCTCTTCCTGCCTGTTCTGACACATTGAGATCCGATGACAGGAGTACGTCTTCTTCTCCTTCATAGGCATAAACCGGTGCCCCACTCAACTGGCGGAGTTTTGAGCATCCCCAGATATGGTCAAAATGTCCGTGTGTCAGCAGGATCGCAGCCACTTCAAATCCCAGTTCTGTCATCTTGCCGTAAATCTGCTCTCCATAATCTGCCGGATCCACAAAAATCACCTTTTTTTCATTTTCCCGATAAATAAAATAGCAATTGGTCTGGCAGACTCCCAACATCATTCTGCCTATCTTTAACTCTGACATAACTTCCTCCTTACTCCCATCGCCGGCAACCACACCGCTGCAAGGTTCACCACATGTATATCCAAAAGCAACTGTTCCCCGAAACATGTTGCTTTTGGATATACGCCTTCGTCCATTCATATAATTCGTAACTATCTGCACCATACACGGGCAATTACGAGGCTGACCGGTTCGGTTGTTGAATGCGCAAAAGAAACATATTCCACTGAGGTGCTGTGAGCCAGTCGGCATTTAGGCAGCGTATTATGCTGCCTTACGTGCCGTTACTGGCGAAGTGCAGCGGGAGCGTGCCTCATGGAATAGTTTCTTTTGCGCATTCTCAAAAAAATCAGCCCGCAATGTGTGCGCACCCACATTTAGGATGTGGTACGTTCGATGTCGCGTACGCTTTCGATGTTACGGATCTTGTCGATGATACGGTTGAGTTCTTCTTTGCCCGTCGTTTCAAAGGAAACAGCCATCGTGGCAATACCCTGCTTGCTGACACGCGTGTTCATGGTCAGGATATCAATGTTTTTCTCCGTTAAGGCACGGGAAATATCCGCCAGTAAGCCGTTTCGATTGTTCGCAAAAATCATGATTTCTGCTAAATACTTTTCATTGGATGAATCCTCGGATTGCTGCCAGTCTGCGTCAATCAGGCGCGCTCTGTCAAACTCCGGCAGATTCAAAACATTTACACAATCCGTTCGATGAATGGAAATACCTCGTCCTCTGGTCACAAAACCAACGATCTCATCTCCCGGTACCGGACTGCAGCATTTGGAAAAACGAACCGCCACATCATCCACACCTTTTACGATAATACCGCTCTTGGATTTGTGCGGACGCATCTGCTTATTCTGTGCATTTTCCGCAACGGATGCAAGGATCTCATCATCCGTAACCGCTTTTTTGTGGTCACGTTCGTAAAATTCCACCATTTTGTTGATGATCTGACCTTCTTTTAATCCGCCATGACCAATGGCCGCCATCAGACTGTCCCAATCACGGAAACCATATTTTTTGCAGATTAACAACACATATTCGGGCTTGGTAATGGCAATCAGATCCACCATTTTTGCTTTGCAGTAAGCTGCAAACAATTCCTTGCCCTTGGTAATATTCTCTTCTTTAAACTCGTTTTTAAACCATTGGTTGATCTTGTTCTTTGCCTGCGTGGATTTGGCAAGTTTTAACCAGTCCCGGCTCGGTCCCTTCGTATTCTGGGAAGTAATGATCTCAATCCGATCCCCATTGGCAATCTGATAATCAATGGTCACCAGTTTGCCGTTTACCCTGGCTCCGACCATACGGTTGCCCACCGCACTGTGAATCGCATAGGCAAAATCGATCGGGGTACTTCCTGCCGGAAGGTTCTTCACTTCGCCCGTCGGTGTAAAACAGTATACACTGTCTGAGAAAAGATCCAGATCGCTCTTTAACAGATTCATAAATTCCCGGTTGTCGGACATATCTTTCTGCCACTCTAAAATCTGTCTGAGCCATGCCAGTTTTTCTTCTTCCTGGGCTTCAACCTTTTTGCCGTCAGAAGCCTCTTTATATTTCCAATGCGCAGCGATACCAAATTCTGCTGCTTTGTGCATCTCATAGGTACGAATCTGAATTTCAAACGGCTGGCCGTTAAATCCGATCAAGGTCGTATGAAGGGACTGATACATATTTGCCTTTGGCATGGCAATGTAGTCCTTAAAACGTCCCGGAATCGGCTTATACATCTCATGAATGACACCAAGTGCCGCATAACAGTCCTTTACACTGTCTACAATGATACGGACTGCAAACAGATCGTAAATCTGATCAATCGTTTTGTCCTGATTGACCATTTTTCGATAAATACTAAAGAAATGTTTCACACGTCCGTCAATCTTGGCTTCGATGCCCGCATTGCTGATGTGCTTGCTCACTTCTTCCACGATCCGCTGGATATAACGTTCGCGTTCACTTTTTCTGGCGGCAATCTTATCCACCAGATCATAATATACATCCGGTTGTAAATATTTTAACGAAAGATCATCCAGTTCCACCTTGAT
This sequence comes from uncultured Lachnospiraceae bacterium, assembly GCA_964386235.1. Taxonomy (GTDB): domain Bacteria; phylum Bacillota; class Clostridia; order Lachnospirales; family Lachnospiraceae; genus RGIG8767. The sequence continues at coordinate 78,985 of CAYLSH010000001.1, forward strand.
CTTACTGATACCCAGTCTCTGTGCAATCGGAGAATAGATATCCAGCGTTTCCCTTGCAATGCGCTGTTGCTTTTCCGGCGGCATATGCTTTAGAGTACGCATATTGTGAAGACGGTCCGCCAGTTTGATCAAAATTACACGGATATCCTTTGCCATGGCAAGGAACATCTTTCGCAGATTTTCCGCCTGCATCTCCAATTTGTCATTGGATTTATCCGGTGCATTCTGTCCGAGCGGCAATGCACTCTCCGACTGGTCGCTCGGAAATTTCATCTGTTGTAACTTGGTTACCCCATCTACAAGCAGGGCAACTTCTTCTCCGAACAGTTCTGCAATCTGTTCTTTTGTATAAATGGTATCTTCGACAACATCGTGCAAAAGTCCGGCAGCTATGGTTTCTTTATCCAATTCCAGATCAGCAAGAATGATAGCCACATACAATGGATGAATGATATAAGGTTCACCGGATTTGCGCACCTGTTCCTTATGGGCCTTGGCCGCTAACTGATATGCTTTTTCAATCAGGGAAATATCTGCGGATGGGTGGTACTTTTTTACACGCAAAATCAGATCATCGTATAACTCCTCCGGTGTTAAATGCTCCTTTAAGGATTCGATACGACCATCATCAATGACCACACCAATATTTTTGTTTTCATCCTGTATTGCCTTTTGCTTATCCATAGTATTGCCTGCCTTTTTTGCATCGCAAAATTTTCATACTTGGTAAAAAGTATAATCTTAAATCCGGCACAAGTCAATTCTGAAACTGACTATTGTATAACATTGCGTAAAAACCGTTTTGTTTTAATAAAGCATTGTGATTTCCCTGCTCAATCACCTTTCCATCCTTCATAACTAAGATTACATCCGCAGTCTGAATGGTAGAAAGTCTGTGCGCTACGATGAAACTGGTTCTTCCCTCCATCAGTTTTGCAAAAGCGTTCTGAATCTTTAATTCCGTTCTTGTATCTATGGAAGAAGTGGCTTCGTCAAGTATTAGCATCGGCGGAAGTGCAAGCATGATACGGGCAATGCAGAGTAACTGTTTCTGTCCCTGTGAGAGCATACCGCCGTCTTCTCCTATAACCGTATCATAGCCATCCGGCAGACGTTTGATAAAGGAATGCGCATGAGAAGCTTTGGCAGCTGCAATGATCTCTTCCATAGAAGCATCTTCTTTTCCCATACAGATGTTTTCTTTTATCGTACCTGCTTTTAACCACGTTTCCTGTAAGACCATTCCATAATGTTTGCGAAGAGAATGACGTGTCATATCCTTGATAGCGTGCCCATCCACACTGATCTCTCCGCTGTCCGTGTCATAAAAGCGCATCAATAAATTGATCAGGGTTGTTTTTCCGCAGCCGGTAGGTCCCACAATGGCTACACGCTGTCCCGGTTTTACCGTAAGATTAAAATCCTCTATCAATTTTTTATCCGGAACATAGGAAAAATATACATGTTCACAACGGATATTTCCTTCCGCATTCTCTAACTCATAAGCATCCTCTGCTTCTAAAATCTCCGGTTCTTCTTCCATCAGCGCAAAAATCCGGCTTGCACAGGCAAGTGCATTCTGTAATTCTGTAATCACTCCGGAAATTTCATTAAACGGCTTTGTATACTGATTGGCATAACTTAAAAAAGTAGACAAAGCACCTATCGTCATGGCTCCTGAAATACAGGCAAAAGCACCGGTCAGGGCAACGATCGCATATACAACCGAATTAACAAAACGTGTGCAGGGATTGGTCAGGGATGAATAAAAGATTGCTTTTAAAGAACACTTCTGTAATCTTGTGTTGATCTCATCAAAACGCTCCACTGCCTTTTCTTCATGGGAAAATGCCTTTACCACTTTTTCATTTCCGATCATCTCATCTATTAAAGACGTCTGCTCTCCCCTTGTCTTGGACTGCTCCATAAACATGGAGTAAGTATGCTTTGCAATAAAATTGGCTACAAATAATGACAATGGTGTCACACATACTACCAATACCGTGATTCCCTTGTGAATCATAAGCATAAAGATCAGGGTGCCGAATATTGTCATAATCCCTGTGAAAAACTGGGTAAATCCCATCAAAAGACCATCCGCAAACTGTTCCACATCCGAAATAATACGGCTTACCACATCCCCCTGGGAATGGGAATCCAGATATTTCAATGGTAATTTCTGTATTTTTTCAAATGCTTCGTTTCTAATATCCCTTACCACGTGATAAGTCACCTTATTGTTGATCATATTCATAATCCACTGGAAAAGAGAGGTCAGCACAACTAAGACCACGACCTCTGTCAGGATCTTCACGATCGACTCCATATCCACTGCCCCATATACGATACAGTCAATCGCACGTCCTAATAAGATCGGCACATACAACGTAAATGCCACAATGCACACTGCAAGTATCAATGACAGCATGATAAGCGGAATATATTTTTTCAGATAACGAAGAACTTTTTTTACTGTTTCCATACTACTCCCATTCCGCCGCCTTCTATGGCGGCATAAATAGATATTAAAAAACATTTATACTTTTTTAAACGGCATCCGCTCCCTGCTTCTTATACTGTGATTCATAGATCTCACGGTATACCTCACAGTTGTCTAACAAGGTCTCGTGCGTACCTTTTCCCACCAGTTTTCCATCATCCAGTACAAGGATCAGATCCGCATGCCGGATGGAAGAAGTTCTCTGGGATACGATAAATACCGTTGGCTGTCCCGGTAATTCCATAACGGATCTGCGCAGTGCCGCATCCGTTGCATAATCCAGTGCCGAAGAAGAATCATCCAGGATCAGGACATTGGGATTGCCTACCAGCGATCTTGCTATGGAAAGCCTTTGTCTCTGTCCGCCGGACAGGTTGCGTCCGTTTTGTTCTACCAAAGCTCCCAGTCCGCCTTTTTTTTCTACCACATCCTCAGCCTGTGCTGCTCTAACTGCCATCATCAGTTCTTCATCCGTGGCATCTTCTTTTCTCCATTTCAGATTGTCCCGGATACTTCCCTTGAATAAGACCGCTTTCTGTAACACAATACTGATCTGCTTTTGCAGTTCTTCCAATTGATATTCCTTTATGTTCTTACCGGCAATCTTCACTTCCCCGCTTGTTGCGTCATAAAAGCGTGTAAGCAGATGCACAAGGGATGTTTTTCCGCAGCCGGTTCCGCCGATCACGCCAACGGTCTGACCTTTTTTTACCGCAAAATCAATATCCGTAAGCGATTCTTCCGAAGATCCGGCATACGTCAGTCCCACATGACGAAAAACAATATAGTCCTCCTCATCTGCCTCTTTGGCAGCCGGATTCGTTTCTGTCACAAATGACGCTGTTCCGTCTTCCATGGAGGATTCCATCCCAAACACTTCCGAAATACGGTTGGCACTTGCCAGTGCCTTATTTAAAGTCACGATTAAATTGGCCAGTTTCACCAGTTCCACCAGAATCTGAGACATATAATTATACAGGGCAATGACCTCACCCTGGGTTAGACTTCCCATCGAAACTTTCAGGGCACCGCAATGGATCAAAAGAACGATTGCGACATTGATCATAACGTAGGTGAGCGGATTCATAAGGCCGGACAGACTGCCGGAACGCTTCTGTCTGCTTGTCAGTTCTTCATTTCTCTTCACAAAGTCTGCGATCTCATCTTCTTCCCTGCAAAATGCACGGATCACACGCACACCTGCAAGATTCTCCCTTGTATGTAACAACACGACATCCAGTTTTTTCTGTACATCCTTCATCATCGGAATATTGCATGCCATGATCGCAAATACGACAACGGACAGTCCCACAATTGCCAATACAAAATACAGGGCACATTTTACATCAATGGTAAATGCCATGACCATTGCGCCAAATACGACAAACGGGGAACGTAAAAACAGACGCAGGAACATATTGACCCCTGTCTGTGCCTGATTCACATCACTGGTCATCCTCGTAATCATGGTAGAAGTTCCTACCTGATCGATCTCGGTAAAAGAAAGGCCCATCAAATGCTTGAACAGATGGTGTCTTAATTTCGTCGCAAATCCCACTGCTGCCTTTGCAGAAAAATACTGTGCCGTCACGGCTGCCGAAAGCCCGATCAGCCCCAGCGCGATCAAAAGCCCGAAATCCCGAAAGAGCAGTCCCTTCTCGTTGCCGGCTATCCCCGTATCAATGATACTGGCGATCACAAGCGGCACAAACAATTCAAACGATGCTTCTAACATCTTAAACAGTGGTGCTAACACACATTCTTTTTTATAATCCTTTAAATATACAAGGAGTCGTTTCATCTTCTTTTCTTCTCCTGCCTTTTCTTTATTTTCCCTTATATTCTCTTCATTTTCAAAATCCAAAGGTAATCATACCACATAAAAGAAAATATAAAAAGACCTTCGCATAAGAGTATTTTTCTCTCATGCGAAGATCTTTATTGTTCAACTGCTTGCGATGTTGCGGAGGGATTACATCATACCACCCATTCCGCCACCTGCCGGCATTGCCGGAGTTTCTTCCTTAATATTAGCCACTACGGATTCTGTTGTTAACAGAGTAGCTGCTACACTGGTTGCATTCTGCAAAGCACTTCTTGTTACTTTAGCTGGATCTAAGATACCGGCATCCACCATATTTACATATACTTCATTTAAGGCATCAAAACCGACACCGACTTCGGATTCTTTTACTTTATTGATGATAACAGAACCTTCCAGTCCTGCATTAGCTGCGATGTGGAATAAAGGTGCTTCCAATGCCTTTAATACGATCTGTGCACCTGTCTTTTCATCACCCTGTAAGGTTTCAGCCAGTTTGGAAACTTCCTTGGATGCATGAATGTATGCAGATCCACCACCGGAAATAATACCTTCTTCTACGGCTGCTCTGGTTGCTGCCAATGCGTCCTCTAAACGAAGTTTTGCTTCCTTCATTTCGGTTTCTGTTGCAGCACCAACACGGATAACGGCTACACCACCTGCCAGTTTTGCCAGTCTTTCCTGTAATTTTTCTCTGTCAAAATCAGATGTTGTTTCATCAATCTGTTTCTTGATCTGACCAACACGGGCATCAATTGCTTCCTTGCTGCCGGCACCTTCTACGATTACCGTATTTTCTTTCTGGATCTTAACAGATTTTGCACGGCCTAACATATCCAGTGTTGTTTCTTTTAAATCCAGACCTAATTCTTCAGAGATTACCTGACCGCCTGTTAAAATAGCGATATCCTCTAACATGGCTTTTCTTCTGTCACCATAACCCGGAGCCTTCACTGCTACTACATTAAAGGTACCACGTAATTTGTTAACGATCAGGGTTGTCAATGCTTCGCCTTCTACATCTTCTGCGATGATCAACAGTTTTGCACCGGACTGTACGATCTGCTCCAGTACCGGAAGAATCTCCTGAATATTGCTGATCTTCTTATCTGTGATCAGGATGTAGGGATTGTCTAAAACGGCTTCCATTTTTTCCATGTCAGTAGCCATGTAAGCGGAAATGTAGCCACGGTCAAACTGCATACCTTCAACTAAATCCAGTTCTGTCTGCATGGTCTTGGATTCTTCGATTGTGATAACGCCATCATTGGATACTTTTTCCATGGCATCTGCCACTAACTGTCCCACTTCATCATCACCGGCTGAGATAGCGGCTACTCTTGCAATATGTTCTTTTCCTTTGATCGTAGAACTCATGGAAGCGATTGCTTCTACTGCCTTATCCGTTGCTTTTTTCATACCCTTTCTTAAAATGATCGGGTTTGCACCTGCTGCGAGGTTTTTGATTCCTTCATGGATCATTGCCTGCGCAAGTACCGTTGCTGTTGTGGTACCGTCTCCGGCAACATCATTTGTCTTGGTTGCTACTTCTTTTACAAGCTGTGCTCCCATATTTTCAAATGCATCTTCTAATTCAATTTCTTTTGCGATTGTTACACCATCGTTTGTGATCAGTGGAGCACCAAAAGATTTATCCAAAACAACGTTTCTTCCTTTGGGTCCGATCGTCACTCTTACGGTATCTGCTAATTTATTTACGCCTGCTTCCAATGCGCTGCGGGCTTCTGCTCCATATTTGATTTCCTTTGCCATATCCATAGCCTCCTGTTTCTTTCTATCAAAATATTATTACCGGCTTAAACTGCCTTTTACCTATACAAGTTTTTCTTATGCAATGATTGCTAAAATATCTGACTGTTTTACAATGATCAATTCTTCGTCATCGATCTTTACTTCTGTTCCTGAGTATTTGGAGTAAATGACCTGATCGCCAACCTTTACTTCCATCTTCACTTCCTTACCGTCGATCATTCCACCCGGTCCGACTGCAACAACTTCTGCCTGCTGTGGTTTTTCCTTATTCTGTCCCGGAATCACGATTCCTGATTTGGTTGTCTCTTCTGCAACTAACTGTTTGATTACAACTCTGTCTCCTAATGGTACTAATTTCATAACTATGCCTCCTTATGATTTCTATGTTTGTTAGCACTCTTTTTAATTGAGTGCTAATTAACCTGCAAAAAAAAACGGTGGCCGTTTTTTTTCTTGTCTCTGATATATTATTATAGTCAACTGTTTTCTTTTTTCAACCCTAAAAAAATCATTTAATATTTTTTTTAGAAATATGGTTATAACGTTTCTACCATAGCTTTGGCATCCTTTACGCCCAGATCATATACTTTTCTTAGTTGCTCTTTATCTTTTTCCAGTCGTTTAATCGTAATGGGTTCTGATGGTCTTATCAGGATTACCTTGCCGCTTTTTTCCAGTTCCACAAGTTTTTTTACACTATTATTGTAATGTTCATGTCTGTGAATCAACTGTTCTTCCAGTGCCGGATACTTATGATACCATAATGAGATCAGACGTTTAGACATCGGTTCTTTTACATAATGAATGTCTCTGGTTAATACCACAATAACCCGCTCATATCCCATATCCATAAACTTCTGATAGGGAATACTGTCCACGATACCGCCATCTAAATATTTCTGACCGTTTATGATGACCGGATGGGACACAAATGGCATGGATGAAGACGCACGCAAAATCTCCATGTCTTCAAAAACACTTTTAACCTGCATGTACTCCGCCTGTCCGGTCTCCATATTGGTAACCACTGCATAGAGAGGTATCCCTGACTCCATATATGTTTTGTCATCAAATACATCCATCGTCTGCGGAACCGTATAATAGGCAAATTTCTTATTCACAATATTTCCCGTGGTAAGCAGGGAATACATTCCCATATACTTTTTATTCCCGGCGTATTTCAGATTGTAACGAAGCATTCTGCCGGGCTGTGCGGAAGGATAATTAACTCCCACCAAAGCGCCCGCCGATACTCCGATGATGCCATCTGCCAAAATCCCTTTTTCCATAAATACATCCAGCACACCTGCCGTATACATTCCACGCATACCGCCGCCTTCTAACACAAAACCTGTCTTCACAACTCTGCCTCCTAAAATAACTCTCCACCTGTTTGTTTACAGTATATACTCCCGGATCACGTCTGCAAGACCGCAGGCATGATTATCCCGTTTTGTAACCACGTCCGCAAAGGACTTGAGTGCCTCCTCCCCATTGCACATGGCAACAGAAAGTCCGGCTGCTTCTAACATCGAAAGATCATTTTGCGCATCCCCTGCCGCAATGGAATCTTCTATCGGTATCTGTAAATGTTCACATAAGAAACGCAGTCCGTTTCCCTTTCCCGCCTGTTTGGAAAAAATCTCCAGATACATGGGATTGGAAAATACCGTCTGAAGGGTGCTGCCCGTCTTTTCTTCCACCAGTTTTTTAAAAGCGGCGATCCGTTCATGATCTTCTAAATCAATACACAAAAGTTTATACGGTTCTTTTGTTAAGACCGTAAGGGGATCCTCTGTAAGAACAAGGGGCATATGAATCCTCTTTTGGTAAAACGCAATCTCCGCATCCTCCGTTTGTGTAACGATACTCTCATCCGTATAGGTCTGAATATGGATGCCCTGCTCTTTTGCCAGATTCCACAATTTTTTTACATCCTCATAGGAAACACGCTGTTCTAAGATGGATTCTTTTTTATCACAATCATAAATCAGCGTTCCGTTGTTGGCAATTACATACATCCCCGGCTGATTGATCCCGGCATCCTTCATCACTTCCAGAATACTGTTTAACGGTCTGCCGGAAGATAATACAAGGATGTGTCCGGCCGCACACATATCATCCAATGCCTGTTTCATTTCTCCCACAACACGGGAATCATTATTTAATAAAGTGCCGTCCAGATCCGTAAATAAAATCTTTCTCATATCCATTTTCTCCTACTTTGCAAACAGTTCTTCCCGACGCTTTTGTAAGGCAGTCAGGATTTCTTCCGGTACATAGAGTCTGCCATAACCGTTGCCCATGGAAAGCCCCGGTTTTGCCTTGCCGTGAAAATCCGAACCCCCGCTTGGCAGAAGACCGTTTTTCTCCGCCAGTCTTCGCATCTGTACTTCCTCCGAAGGCGTATATGTGCTGTAAATCGCTTCCATGCCAACCAGACCGGCATCTTTGAGCCGATCAATCAGACACTGTAAGCGTTCTTCTCCCATACCGTAAAGCAAAGGATGCGCCAGTATGGGAATTCCTTTTGCGTTCAAAATCAGTCTGACTCCGTCTTCCGGTGTAATCTTTTCCCTGGGCACAAAGCAGGGCCCACGATCTCCGATATAACGGTCGAAAGCCTCTTTTAAGGATTTTATATATCCCTTTTTTAGCAGAATCTGTGCATAATGTGCACGGGTAATGACGGAATCCGGAAACTCTTCCTGCAATTCTTCGTAAGTAAGCGGCAGACCGGCATCCGTTAGTCTCTGACACATTTTCCGATTACGTTCTGTACGGGAATCCACAAATTTCTTTAATTTTTCCTTGAAAGCCGGCTGTTCCTTATCAATCAAAAGACCTACGATATGAATATCCTTCCCCTCATACTCCGTGGAAAGTTCAATGCCCGGAATCAGTCTTATTCCGGAATCTTTGGCAGTTGATAGTGCCTCGTCAATCCCATCCACCGTATCATGATCCGTCAGTGCAAATGCACACAATCCCTTTTTCTTTGCTTCCAAAACCAAATCAGACGGAGATAAACTTCCGTCTGATCTGTTAGAATGCACATGCAAATCCACACCTTTTGTACTATGCAAATCCATGTCCTCTCATTCTGTTAATTAGTCTTCATCTTCACCCTTTGCCATATCCGCATTATAAACGGTACGTTTTCTTGCCATTTCATCATTTTCCAAGTATTCGTCATAGGTGGTAATCTTATCAATCAGGCTTCCGTCCGGAAGAATCTCCATGATACGGTTTGCCGTTGTCTGTACAACCTGATGATCGTGGCAGGAGAACAATTCCACACCCGGGAATTTGATCATACCCTCATTTAATGCCGTAATGGATTCCATATCCAAATGGTTGGTCGGTTCATCAAATATCAGACAGTTTGCGCCTGAGATCATCATCTTGGATAAGAGACAACGAACTTTTTCGCCACCGGATAACACTTTTACTTTTTTGACACCATCTTCTCCGGCAAATAACATTCTGCCCAAAAATCCACGCACATACGTAACATCTTTGACCGGCGAATAACCAGTCAGCCACTCTGTGATCGTGTAATCATTATTAAATTCATCCGTATTGTCCTTCGGGAAATACGCCTGTGAGGTGGTTACACCCCATTTATAAGTTCCTTCGTCCGGCTCCATTTCTCCTACTAAGATCTTAAATAAAGTCGTTTTGGCAATTTCATTGCTTCCTACAAACGCGATCTTATCATCATGTCCTACAATAAAGGAAATATTATCCAGTACCTTTTCCCCGTTGATCGTTTTGCTGATACCCTCCACGGTAAGCACTTCATTTCCAATCTCACGATCCGGTCTGAAATCAATATACGGATACTTTCTGCTCGAAGGCTTGATCGTATCCAGTTCGATTTTTTCCAGCGCACGTTTTCTGGAAGTTGCCTGTTTGGACTTGGAAGCATTCGCTGAGAAACGGGAAATGAATTCCTGTAATTCTTTGATCTTTTCCTCTTTTTTCTTGTTGGCTTCTTTCATCTGTTTGATAAGAAGCTGGCTGGATTCGTACCAGAAATCATAGTTTCCGGCATATAACTGGATTTTGCCGTAATCAATGTCCGCCGTATGGGTACACACTTTATTTAAGAAATAACGGTCATGGGAAACCACGATAACCGTATTGTCAAAATTGATCAAAAATTCTTCTAACCAGGCAATCGCATCCAGATCCAAATGGTTGGTCGGCTCGTCTAACAACAGAATATCCGGATTGCCGAACAATGCTTTTGCAAGCAGGATCTTAACCTTGTCATTACCGGTCAGATCGCTCATCATGGCATAATGAAGATCCGTCTCAATGCCCAGACCATTTAAGAGCATGGCAGCATTTGACTCTGCTTCCCATCCATCCATCTCTGCAAATTCTGCTTCCAGTTCACTGGCACGGATTCCGTCTTCGTCCGTGAAATCTTCTTTTGCATAAATGGCATCTTTTTCTTTCATAATATCGTAAAGACGCTTATTACCCAGGATTACCGTATCCATAACGGTATAGGCATCGTATTTAAAGTGATCCTGTTCCAAAAAGGACAGACGCTGCCCCGGTGTGATCACAATATCACCATTGGTTGTCTCAAGCTGACCGGATAATATCTTCAAAAATGTGGATTTACCCGCACCGTTGGCTCCTATCAGACCATAGCAGTTACCTTCTGTAAATTTAATGTTAACCTCTTCAAAAAGAGCCTTCTTCCCTACCCTGAATGTTACGTTGTTTGCACTGATCATTATAAAACCTCATATTTCCTATGTTTTCTATATTTTAAGTCACAAAACTTATTATACATAAAAGAGCGTTTTTTTCAAGAAAAATCGGCGGTGTACCATTTTTTGTACCATTCCTGTACACCTTTCGCTTTTCCCTTTTTCCATCTTGCAATTATATCCATGGAATTGTAAAATATGACTATATATACGAAATTCCGATGAAAGGTGGTAACCACTATGGCTTATGGCTCTATTTCACTAGAAAAAAGAATAAAAGACAATATTAAGAATTATAGTTTTTCTTCCCTTGTGGATATGGACAGGGTCAGCGATCAGTTGGAGATCCTACATAAATTATCCGGTATTGAGATTCTGGTAACGGATCGTCATGGTGAAAAGTTGATCTCATTTGGTAATTTTGCTTCTTTTCATCCGGATGTGGTAAACGACCCCGGTATCAAAATGCGTGTTGCCGGCCGAACCGTGGCACATATTTATGCCCGCTATGACAATATGGAAGATGAGACCATTTCCATGGCATCCACTTTTCTTGACAAATTGATCGAGACTTATGAATCCGTTGGAGAACAGACCTATTTACACAAGGAAACGGCTGTTTATGCGGATGAACTCGAAGCCAGGCTGGAAAAAGAATCCTATCAGGCTAAACATGGGGAAAAACTGGATGAGCTGACGGGTGTATTAAACCGCACCTATTTTGAAAACCGGTTACGAATCGTGGATCGATCCCAGATCGCACCGGTCAGTGCCATCTGTATCAATATCAATGACTGGAAATTTGCAAATGACCACTTTGGCGACGAGGAAAGTGACCGCCTGATCCGTGTTATTGCCGGTATCATCAGCAAAAATGCGAAACCGGAATACATTATCGGACGCGTGGATGGCGACGTATTTAACGTGCTCATTCCCATGCCCGAAGAAGGGGAAAGTGAAACTTTCTGTGCGTCTGTCAAAGAAGACTGTGCGTCTTTTGAAGATGCACGCTTAGCACCCTCCGTTGCCATTGGCTGTGTACTAAAAGAAAATGTGGAAGAAGCATTAACCGATAAACTTGCCGATGCCGAGTATGAAATGTTTGAAGATAAACTGGCTATGAAAAACGCCCCCGGTTACCGGAAACGACTGGAAAAGGGATTATAATGAATATTTCAAAAGAATGGTATAAAAGCGAATTTGTACAACATGAATTATTGGAACCCCATCGTGCGATTGAAAGTGAACTCACCTTCTACGATGCCATTGCAGCAGGCAATCTGAAAGTTGTAAAAGAAAACTGTAAAAGCAATGCATTTACCAATCCCGATGGTATGGGTAAATTATCCGAAAATACCCTGCAGAATATACGCTATCATTTTGTTGTTACCACGGCTATGATCTCCCGTTATTGCGTACACAATGGCATGGAGCAGGAAAAAGCCTACGGACTAAGTGATTTTTACATTCTGAAAATGGACAAATGCAACACCATTCAGGAAATATCCGCCCTTCATGATACCATGTGTCTGGACTACTGTTCCAAGATGCAGACCGTTATGAAACAACAGATTCTTTCCAAACCCATCGTGTTGTGCATTGATTATATATATAGTCATATTCACTATCGGATTACCTTAAAAGAACTGGCACAACACCTGAATTTATCGGAAAGTTATTTATCCAAACTGTTTAAAAAAGAGATGGGCATATCCGTCAGCAGTTATATTCTCAATCTAAAGATCGATAAGGCTAAAAATCTGCTGCAGTATTCGGAATATTCCGTGTCCGACATTGCCAATTATCTTGCTTTTTCATCACAGAGTCACTTTATACAGGTGTTTCAGAAAGCAACCGGGGTAACGCCCCATAAATACCGCTCACACAATTTCAGAAGTACATGGAACAAATTACAGAGTCAGACAAATACAACAACTTAATTCATTCGTCTTCTCTTACAAATGGAAATAGGATATGCTAAAAAGCATATCCTATTTCTTTTGTAAAAAAGGGGGGTAAAAAAACGATTAAGACATAATTAACTCTATTTCGGTATGATCCGTCAATAAATCAACGGAAACGTAATTACCATCTGTTTCTTTTCCGTTTACATACATCTTCTTGCATCCTGACTGTGCATGCTCCGGATTTTTAATTACAATATGCAGCTGACATCCTCTGAACTCTTTGTCAATCTCAACCAGATCCCATTCCTTTGGAATGGCAGGTTCAATCCTGAGTCCGTTAAAATCAGGACGCATACCTAAGATACCTTCTACGCTGCCTACCATCATGGTGGAAGCCGTACCGGTAAGCCAGTGTACATGGGACTGACCAAAGTTCGGACTGTCCTTTCCTTCTGTAAACTGACCATAGCAATATGGCTCTAGTATACGCACCTGCGCTTTGTCATTCTGCGCAGCGGGTGAATTTTCAATGTAATAAGTAAATGCACGGTCACCATGTCCGCGTAATGCTTCGGCTAAGATCACCCAGCCCTGTGACTGTGAAAAGATACCTGCATTTTCTTTTGTACCTGCGTTATAAATAACGGCAAAGGCACCCGGAAATGCTTTCTCATGGTAAGGAGGATCCATCAAAATGGCTCCGTATTCGGTATTCAGTCTGTTGTATACATTATCAAGCACTTTGTCAGCCTGACTATCCGTTGCATAACCACTGATTACACTCCATGTCTGTGGATTCAGCCATAAATTGGCTTCTTCATCCGTTCTGCGGCCGATGACCTCTCCTTTATCCGTATAACCACGGATAAAACGATCCTCATCCCAGCAATACTTGTCGATGATCTCGCCCAGTTTTTTCTGTTCTGCATCCAGATAGGCAATGTAATCGGCATCCTTCTTATATTCTGCAAACATTCTTAAAATAGTCATTGCATAATAGAACTGCATTGCCACAAAAGTGGATTCCCCGTCTTTTCCCAGACGTAAGCAGTCATTCCAGTCCGCATGCAGACCGGCGGGCATTCCATGGATACCCAGGTGATTCATGGAAAAACCGATTGCTCTCTTTAAATGCTCATAAACCGTTCCTTCTTCCTTATCTGCAAAAGGAATCACCTCATCTACAAAGGCAAGATTGCCGGTTTCTGCGATGTATTTGTATACGGTTGGGAAGAGCCATAATGCATCATCTGCTCTGTAAGCAGGATGTCCTGTTTCTTTTACATAGGAAGCATCATCCGGCGTATCTTCATGTCCCGGATTGTGTGTGAATTTGACAAGGGGAAGTCCACCGCCATTGCTTACCTGTGCCGAAAGCATAAAGCGGATCTTATCCAATGCCATATCCGGTGCTAAATGAATGATACCCTGTATATCCTGTACCGTATCACGATAACCGTATCCATTCCGTAATCCGCAATAAATAAAGGATGCGGCACGAGACCAGATAAAGGTCATAAAGCAGTTATATGCATTCCATGTATTGATCATGGTGTTAAATTCTTCGCTTGGTGTTTTTACCTGGAAACGGGATAATCTTCCGTGCCAGTGAGCAATGAGTTCGTGTAATTCCTTCTCACAAGTTTCTAAAGGATTCTCATACTGAGCAAGAATGTTCGCTGCCTCGCTGTCTTCTTTCATACCAAGAACAAATGCAAAACTTACTGTTTCACCCGGTTTTACCAAAACTTCCGTCATCAGGGCACCACAGCCGTTTTCATTGTAATTCAAGCCATTGCCAAGATCACCGTTTTCCACACCTTCCGGATTGCCATAGCCACGGTATCTGCCAATAAACTTCTCCCTGCTTCCGCAGTAAGAAGACACTTTGCCACCGGCCAATCCGAAAAATCTCTCGATTACGGTTTTGTTATCAATGTTTTCGCCTTCTTTTAAAGCATCCAGATTGCCATGAATCATCTGTACAATACGATTTTCATGGAATTCCGTTCTGGTAATAAACTGGGAATACTGTAAATTTACGCTGTCTTCTTCGTAGTTATTCTGGTTTGTAAATTCTGCGTATCCTGTAACACTTAAATTTCTGACCACATCGGACTGATTGGTCAGAGTAATGTTCCAGACTTCATAAGATCTGTCCAAAGGAACATAATAAAGGGTCTCTGTATGAATATCACTGTATTCTGCAACCATCATCGTATAACCCATTCCATGACGGCATTCTGAGCGGTAAGAATCCAGATCCTTTCCTACCGGCTGCCAGGATGCGGACCAGTAATCCTTACTATCCTTATCCTGTATATAAATATAGCGTCCCGGCTGATCAAACTGGTTAAACACATATCGTAAAATACGTCCGTTTGCACCGGATTTCGCAAAACTATATCCTCCTGCATTGTTGGAGATCAAGGCACCGTATTCCGGTGATCCCAGATAGTTGGCCCAAGGTGCCGGTGTATCCGGTCTGGTAATTACATACTCTCTCTTTTCATTATCAAAATAACCGTACTGCATATTGTCCGTCTCCTTTTATAGACTATGTCTATGGTCGTATTATACCTCTATTTTTTCCTTTGTAAATAACATTTTCATGTCGTAAACATCATTTCCATGGCATAATATATCCCTATTGTGGTGCTTCCACCTCTTCAATTGAAATATTATCAATAAATAAGGTATGCTTTTTATGGATCGAATTGCCGTTTATCGCACCCATGGATAGACTCAGCACCGCATTTTCATCCGTTTCTTCCTGCATCTGGAAGGTATGGGTAAATGTCAGATAGCCCAGACTCACTCCATAAATCTGCTCACCGGAATAAGAGATACTCTGATCCGGATCACCATCTTTTCTCAGTTCCAGTTTCACGTCACGGTTTAAAGAGGTCTTGGCATCAAAGGAAACGGTATACCATTTGCCCTT
Source organism: uncultured Lachnospiraceae bacterium (assembly GCA_964386235.1). Lineage (GTDB taxonomy): Bacteria > Bacillota > Clostridia > Lachnospirales > Lachnospiraceae > RGIG8767. The sequence continues at coordinate 94,661 of CAYLSH010000001.1, forward strand.
CTCTAAACGGATATTTTTCTGCATCAACTGGATCTTCCAGTCTTCGTCCGTTGTTTCAAAAATATCAACGCCCAGTGCGCCGCCCTCCGTAATCTCATCTACCAGATAGGCTACCTCAGCATCCTCATTAATGTAAAAATCATATCCGACGATCTCATTGGTAAAATTACCATTAATAATTTTATCATGTTCATACATGCGGACATTGTCGATATAAGTCGTTCCCGCACTTCCAAGTAAGATTTCCAGTTGTGCTTCAGTCTCGCCTGTGGGAATCTCTACATTGTACTGGTATTTGGTATCCTCTTTGGTAACCGGAACCTCAAAAGTATTGCCTGCAATCTTTAAGGTAATGGTCTTTTCCTCTTCTCCATGCGTATTGATAAAGAGTTTATAGGACTTTCCGCCTTCTAAAGAATAAACAGTCTGTGTGATTTTCACATCTTCCAAAGAAGAAACATCCTGCGGAACCGTTGCCTTTAATTCTCTGACCAGATTCTCATTGGTTACTTCCACGGTTGCTCCGTCACAATTATTTTCCACGTTCCAGAATTCCAAACGTCCCTCTCCCTTGTCAAAAGTAGAGTTATAAATATAGTTTCCGTCCGGAAGAACACTGTTTAATTCCCTTGTATCTTCCACTTCCCCTACTTTTTCCACTCTGACATTGGAAATATGAATGGTTGCCGAAGAGCCCTGGGAACCCATGTTAAATTCCACACGACCGTTCGCATCGTTTTCATTCATCATGTAAAACTCATACTCATATGTCTGGGGTGTCGTCTTTAATGTCAGTTTCTCATCCTGTAAATATCTTACGAAGTTCAGATCCGGTGCCGTAATACAGGTGATCATCGTTCTTTCTTCATCTGCATACGCATCAAAGGACAATTTATACTTACCGCAGTTTTCCATGGCAATATTTGCCTGTACTAACTGAACGCTGTATTCTTCTGAACCGGTTGACGTTGTGGAAATATGGATGGCTCCGTCCGAAATAGAAGCCTCACCCGCTCCGCCGTTAAACAATAAGAACCGCCAGTCATCCTCATCATCGAGTGCTTCCGGTGCAAATTCACTGTTCACAATATAATTTCCGGTTTCATCCGCTTCCTTGAAAACGACCTCTTTTACCGGTTTTGTTACATTTTCATCATATTCGTCTTTCTGGTATACCCTGACATAATCCACAACCATCTGTGCATTTTCACCAAATTCCGTTGTCGAATCCGGGTAACCCACCCAGCTGCCTCCGACAGCCACGTTTAAGATCATATAAAACGGCTGGTCATAAGGAGCCGGATAGGTGATTTCGCTATAGCCATTGCGTTTGGTAAACCAGTCATGCTCGGTAAAATACAGTTCATTATCCACGTAAAAACGCATTTCTCCCGGTTCCCATTCACAGGCAAATACATGGTACTCATCCGCAAAATTACCTTCTTCCAATACATAGGTGCCCTGTCTTTGCGTATGTTCTTCCCCAAAATGTAAGGTTCCGTGAAGCGTATCCGTGGTCTGTCCCATAACTTCCATGATATCCACTTCCCCACACTTTGGCCACTGTCCGTAAAAACGTTCATCCGTTGGCATTAACCAAAATGCCGGCAAAAATCCCATGCCTTCCGGCACTTTTAATCTTGCTTCAAAACGACCATATTTAAAATCATGTTTATTCTGTGTATTGACACGGCCGGAGGTATAATAATCCTTATGATCTACCTTCATTTTGATCGGCTGGATGATCAGATTTCCATCTTTTACATAAATGTTCTCTTCACTATCCACATACTCCTGCCACTCCGCATTTACCCAGCCCGGATCATGCAATTCCACATTCCAGTCATCACGGTTTAATTCGGTTCCGTCAAAATTATCTTCCCATACCAGCTTATAGGCAGGATCCCGTTCTATGGTATCCACATATTCTTCTGCCTGTGCCTGATCTTTTGAAGGTTGTGCCACATCGACATTTGCTTCTTTATCCTTGCCGTTTCCATTTCCTGACATTGCTGCGATAAGCCCAACAACAATTACTACTGCAATTGCAACACCCGCAATTGTTACGACTGCTTTTTTGTTCTTCCATAACTCTTTTAACTTCTTCATATTTTCCTTCCTGCCTTCAGATACAGCCGCCGATTATCCAGATAACCGGCGGCTGCCCTGCTTTCTTAAAATGTCTTGCAAACCTTACTACTGTTTGGTTTATGCTTATTCTTCTGTGGAGATTTCCTCCATTGCTTCTTCTTCCGTTTCCTCTTCCGTTGTTTCTTCTTCCATGACTGTTTCTTCTACAGAAGGTGTTTCCTCAACAGAAGTACTCTCTTCTTCCACAGAAGCCGTCTCTTCCGTTGTTTCTTCTACAGAAGTTACTTCCTCCATCGTAGTTTCCATTTCCACGATTCCGCTATTCAGTGTCTTGAGCAAAAGATTAGCGGTTGGAGTGGAGGTACCCACCTTTACCAGTTTGAAATTATCAAACTGAATGGTGTGTTCTCCAATAGCCGCTGCCCCGTCCAATTTACCCATGTTAACGCAGAAACTATAATCCGAACGAGTCTCTCCATCATATGTAAACTCTACCGTAACAGTTTGAGTCGTACCAGCCGTTAATTCCGTTTGTTTCCATCCATAAGTGTTATAGGAAGGATCCTGGAACTGTGACACAATTGCTCTGCTAACGGATGAAGTCACATCAAAGGTCAGTTTATAACTTGCTCCCTTTTCCAATGTCAATGCAGGGCGATATTTTAACTGGATACCGTGGGGTACATTTCCCTCATTCGCAATGGATACGGTCATACATCCATCCGTATAGGTTGTGGTAGGTTCGGTTGCAGAAGGATCTGCTGAATACGCAAACCAGAAATCCCATACATTTGTTCCACCCTCTATATAAGCAGTATCCTCTTCATTAAAACTGCCACGCTCAAACATATTGTCCGAAGATGTTTCCGGTGTGTCAGGATCTTCTCCCGGCTGTGTTTCTCCGTCCGCCGCCATAATATAACCGGCATTTGCGGTTGTGACATTCCCCAGATTAAAGAATAATGTCGCATTGCTATCACCCGTTTCATTCATCGTAAATGTAACCGTATACGATTTTTCTGTTGCTGATAATTTTGCCGCAATATTCTGACCATTCATCAGACTATATACTGTATAATCACCACCACTTTCCTGTAATCCCACTTGAATCAGTTTTTCTGCGCTTGCTTTTCCTTTAAAGGTCAGTTTGTATTCACAGCCCGCTTCCAGATTCTTTCCAAACTGTTGTAACTGTACATCCCAAGGATTCTCACCCGGATTCGTAACCGTTGCTTTTATGGTGCCATCAGTCACTGTCGGATTTGCACTGCCTGCCCAATCATCTGTTACCAGATTGGTCGTATCGGAAACTACGTTTCCATCTTTATCTTTTGTCTTTACCAAAGTAACATCGGATAAATTAACCTCGACCGGCGTTATCTCCGGTGTCTGCGTTTTTTCCAATTTGACCAGTTTCATATTCGCAAAGGTAAGAGTGGATGCCGGTGACTCTTCACCTACCTTACCCAGGGATAACTGGAATGTAAGGTCTGCATATGTTGACATGCCGGACTTCGGTGTAAAGTCAAAGGTTACCTTTTTTAATTCCGTTGTTACCGGAATAGAATCCACGCCGGCATACCAATCTTTATCATCTTTCATCAATGAAAACTTAATGTTTCTGGCTACCGTGGAAGAAACATCAAAACTTGCTCTGTAGGTTGCGTCCTCTTCAAAATCAATACCTTCTTGTTTTAACTGAACGCTGTAATCATTCTTTCCCACATTCGTGATTGTATAAATCAACTGATTATTCTCTGCTTTTGCTTCCGCAACTGCTGTGAATTCTGAATTATTAGCATCCCACTGTGTATCCCATGTTGTGATCCAATTATCCAATCCATCAAAGTTTGGATTTTTAAACATATTTTCGCTTTCCGTTACTCCCGGATCCTTTGCCTCAATCTCTTCTAACACAATCTCATCAATCACTACTGTATGCTGTGTAGAAATCTGTGTTCCGGCCACTGCACCCATGGAGATGTTGAATACGGACTGCGCATCATCGGCTTCCGTCATCTGGAATTCATAAGCAAATGTCTGATAATTACCAGTTACATCCGCTACCTGCTGTAAATATGGTGTCCAGTCATTATTATGGAGATTACCATCTCTCTGGATGTTTACCTGTACTTTACGATCCTGTGAGGACTTCATCTTTAAGGAAAGTTTATACCACTGATCCTTCTTCAGTTCCACGCCACTTTGCTTTAACTGAACCTTCCAGTCCGCATCACCGGTATTATTAATTGTAAAACTTGCCGCACTGTCTTCATTCATAGTATCCACTACATAGGAAGCAGTAGCACTGGCGTCTACAAAAGGTTCAAATCCTGAGAAGCCTGCCTTAAAGGAACCATTCTTGATCAGAGCATCCTCATCAATACGTACATTATCCAGATAGTAGGTACCCGCACCGCTAAAGGTAATTGAAATATTACGTGTATCCTTACCGCTTGTTGTGGTAAAGTTCTGACTCCATGAGCCGTTGGTTCCTGCCGGCACCGTATAGTCCGTACCGTCAAATCCAATATTTACACTGCCGCCTGCCGGTACTGCGGCATCCAGGCTCAATTCATATTTCTGACCTGCCACTACCGGAACGTTATCCTGTGAGATGGTCACATTTCCGTTGCTTGGAACTACCACTTTTAATCTTCTTCCATCTTCCAAAGAAGTGACACTGACATTTGCTCCGTTTGGAACATTCCAGTAACCAAGATGTTTATCTCCTTCCTGGAATTCTCCATTGTAAATGTAATTGCCATCCGCTCTTACCGTCTTGGGCGGATTGATGATGGACTCTCGTAAATTCTCATCAATATCCTTTAATACTAAAGATACATTATCAATCACAATATCTGCTGTAGAACCCAATGCACCCATATTAAACTCTACCGTACACTCCGCATCATCTGCATGAATCATGGTAAAATCATAGGAATATGTCACTGGCGTTGTAGTCAGTTTTATTGTCTTATCCAGATAAGCATACCAGCCATTGTTTGGTGCTTTGCTGTTTACCTTCACTTCTCTGTCAGCACTTGCATAAGCATCAAATTTCAAAGTATAATTACCACCCGCCTGTAACGGCACGGCATCCTGTAATAACTGGATCGCATAGTCCACATCGCCCGCGTTTTCTGTTTTGATCTTAACAGATTTGCCATTGATTGCTCCAGCCGTAGTAATCTCAGCACTACCCTTACCGTTACCTGCAGTCTTAAACTGCCAGTTTGTTGCATCCGTTAAACTTTCTGTAGTTTCAAAATCACCATTTATCAGATAGTTGTCATTATCATCCGGTTCACGGATGATAACATCTCCTGTTTCCGGTTTCTTGACATTTTCATCGTACTTATCTTTCTGATATACTCTGACATAGTCCACCTCATACGGACGGGCAACAAATGTTTCATCATCCGGATAGCCTACCCAGCTGCCACCAACCGCGAGATTTAAAATAATATAGAAATTCTGGTCAAATGGTGCCGGATATGTTAATTCACCGCTGCCATCTGATTTTGCCGTATACCAGTCACTTTCTTCATGGTATTTGATTCCGTCCACATACCATGTGATCTTACCCGGTTCCCATTCACAGGTAAAGGTATGGAATTTTTCAGAGAAAGTTCCGTTATTCAGTAAATAAGTACCCTGACTTTCATGATGGCCATCACTGGAATTGTGTCCGTAATGAATCGTACCATGCAGTTTATTAGGAGTCTGTCCCATAACTTCCATGATATCGATCTCACCGCATCTCGGCCACTGTCCATATACGTTTTCATCCGTTGCCATCAGCCAGAATGCAGGAAGATACCCCATACCTTCCGGCACTTTTACTCTTGCTTCAAACTTACCATATTTGAAATCATGTTTATTCTGTGTATTGATACGTCCGGAAGTATATGAATACTTTCCGTTATTTTCTGTCTGGATCGGTGTAATGATTAATTTTCCGTCTTTTACGGAAATATTGTCCGTACTGTCCACATATTTTTGTAATTCTGCGTTTACCCAGCCCGGCTCATGCAATTCCACATTCCAGTCAGCACGATTTAACTCTGTTCCGTTAAATTCATCCGCCCATACCAGGTGATAACCGGATGATGGAGTCGGTGCCGGTGTCGGAGTAGGAGTACTGCCTCCATTATCCGATGAAGAATCCTCCCCATCATCGGATGAAGAACCGGATGTAGGATCGGGTGTATTCTGTGCAGGCTGTAAAGGTTGTTCTGCCGTTTCCTCTTCCTGCTCCACGTTCTTTGCAACATTGCCGATTGTCCGATCCGAAAATACGGACTGCTTTTTATCATTATCCTTACCGATAATATCTTTTTCAATTGTTCTTTCTGCGTCCTGTTTATTCACTGCCATTTTGATATTGATTCCCTTATTTTTACAACTTGTTTTTGCTGCCTGTTCCATGTAGTCCAACATATCTTCGATATCCGCATCCGTCATACTCTCCGCTTTAATCGATACGGTTGCATTATCATGCAGGTATCCTGCTTCATAGGCTTTATCAAGTAACTGTCCGAAACATTCTTTCAGTTCTTTGCCTTCCCCTGAAAAGGTCTCTAAAAGTGCTTTTGCGTCATCATTGATGGCTTCGACCCAAAGCACAATGCCGTCCGCATCCACATAAATCTTTAACTGCGGATTGATCGTTACCATAAATACGGCTGCATAATCTGTCACTTCCGCCACTTCCACGGTTTCTTGCGTTTCTGCATCTTCTTCTGCTACCGCCACTTCTTCCGGCACGGCTACTTCATTCTGTACCCGACTTCCTGCCGAATCCTTTTTTGAAAACAGCAAACCATGTGCCGCAACGCATACGCCGGCCACTAAAATCACAGCCGCCAATACCAATGCCCCGGTCTTTACCACAGCATTGCTTCTGAAGAATGCAATACACGCTTCCTTCCAGTTTCTTTTTCCCATAACTACCTCTCCTTGTTTCTGCCTGTTTATAGCTTCATTAGGACGAGGATAACAAAAAAGCAGCACACAAAATATCATTTTCTTGACTAAAGTATAACTTTTATGTGCTACATTTTGATATATTTAGGAAAGGAAATCCCGATGGTATCCTTTATTCTTATTTAATCACTCCACAATCAGATATCTTCCGTCTCCAACATCAAACACTTCATCCGCGTCCAAAATCTCATTTTCATCCGCGCCTTCCATGTCCACGCACTCTTCATCAAAATATTCCCAAACTTCTTTTTTGGAATGAACCACTACCGCCATGCATTCCTCCAAAAAAGCCTCCGCTTCTTCAAAATTGTCCGCAACGGGCTCCGGAAATAATTGTGTCTGATTCTTTAAAAAACAATTCACTACGGCATCATCATATCCCTGCATACTCAATCCTCCTTGTCATATTAGGATAACAGATTCAGACTGTTTAAAATCTGATACAGTTTACCGACCGGAAGACCTACCACGTTATTGTAATCTCCCTTAATCCGTTTGATGTATCGGGCAAAATATCCCTGAATGGCATATCCCCCTGCCTTATCATAGGGTTCCTTAGTTGCAATGTAATCGCGGATCTCCTCATCACTCATGTGATAAAGTTCCACATCCGTTTCCGCATAAAAAGAACTGACATGAGTCTCATTCTCATCCTTCCAGATCACGCTGACTCCTGTGTATACCGTATGTACTTCTCCCTGAAGCATTTTGATCATCTCATACGCTTCTGCTTCGTTTTTGGGTTTGCCGAGCACTTTGTCCTCATACACAACAATCGTATCGGCACCGATTACAACAGCATCTTTATTGCTTCTTTCATATACATCCCTTGCTTTTGTATAGGAGAGGTCCTTTACAATGCTGACCGGTCTCTGGCGCAGGATCACTTCCCCTTTTCTGCTGACACAGGTGCGGAATTTGATCCCGATCTGCGTCAGTAACTCTTTTCTTCTCGGCGATGCCGAGGCCAATATAAACTCTCTCATTTTTTCTCCATTCCCTTGCAACTTTTAATGAATTGCTTAATCCGCATGTGCTTTTGGTATGAAACGTCTGGAAGAACCGTTTCCATATCCAAATTTCATTCTGCTTAAATTTTCCCTTTTTGCCTCTTCTTTTGCTTCCCTGCAAAATTCAGACTGTGAATTGAACGCCTTACGTCCCTTCATCGACTGTTTTAAGTACGTTCCATCTGTCTGCATTATATGCGCTTTTTTTGTATCCTGCAATTCCAACTCTAAAATATGCATGATCTTTTTTTGTAAAACATCCTCTTCTATCGGGAAAAGAATCTCCACACGTCTCTCTAAATTACGTGGCATCCAGTCCGCGCTTGCACAGAACACCTCGGGATTGCCATTATTTTCAAAGCAGAAAATCCTGCTGTGTTCCAAAAAATCACCCACAATGGAGCGGACCGTAATATTCTCACTCACACCCGGTATCCCGACTTTCAAACAGCAGATCCCCCTGACGATCAGATCAATCTTTACCCCTGCCTGTGAAGCCTCATACAGGGATACAATGATATCCTTGTCACAAAGGGAATTGACCTTTGCAGTGATCCTTGCCGGATATCCCTTCTTTGCGTTTTCTTTTTCCCTGTCTATCAACTGGATAAAACGGTTTTTCAGCCAAAGCGGTGCCAGTCCGAGACGATTCCATGACAATGGTTCCGAATAGCCGGAAAGCATATTAAATACAGCGGTTGCATCCTCACCATATTCTTCTTTACAGGTAAACAAACCGATATCCGTATACATTTTTGCCGTAGCATCGTTATAATTACCCGTTCCCAGATGTACATAACGACGTATGCCGTCTTCTTCCCTGCGTACAACCAATGTGATCTTACTGTGCGTTTTTAAGCCCACAAGACCATAGAGTACATGACAGCCTGCCTGCTCTAATTTTCTCGCCCAGACAATATTGTTTTCTTCGTCAAAACGGGCTTTTAATTCTACTAAAACGGTTACCTGTTTGCCATTCTCTGCTGCCTGTGCCAGTGCACTGATAATGGGAGAATTGCCGCTGACCCGGTACAGCGTCTGTTTGATTGCCAGTACCTTTTCATCCTGGGACGCTTCCTTGATAAAATTCACAACCGGTGAAAATGTCTGGTAGGGATGATGGAGCAGAATATCCTGCTTGCGGATACATTCAAAAATGCTCTTATCTTCCTGTATTTCCGGTACAATCTGCGGAATATGTGGTTTATTCTTATATTCTTCAAATCCTTCAATTCCGTACATTTTCATAAGGAAGGTCAGATCCAGCGGTCCTTCCATCTCATAGATCCCGCTTTCCGTAATATTCAGTTCACGGCTGATGATCTTAAGAAGACGGGCATCCATTCCTTTTTCAACTTCCAGACGGATCGCCTGTCCCCACTGACGCCTTTTAATCTGTTTTTCAATTTCTTTTAACAGATCCGCCGCTTCTTCCTCCTCAATGGTAAGATCCGCATTTCGCATAATACGGAAAGGACAGGTCGTAACCACATCATAATTGAGGAAAAGTTTATGAATATTGCGCTCTATGATCTCTTCTAAAAGAATCACTTCCCTTGCTTCTTCTTTTGCGGGAAGCATAACAATCCTTGGAAGAACGCTTGGCACCTGAACGGTTGCAAATTCCAGTTCTTTTTCTTTTCCCTCTTTTTTCCTTAACAACGCCCCTATATTGAGCGATTTATTCCGAATTAACGGAAAGGGTCTGGACGAATCCACCGCCATCGGTGTCAACACCGGATACACGTTTTCTTCAAAATAACGATCCACAAATTCGCCCTGTTCCTTTGTGAGTTTTTCATGTACTTCCACCATTTCAAGGCCTGCTGCCTTTAACTGCGGTAGAAGGGTTTTGTTATATATCTCATATTGTAAGCCAACCAGGTCATGGGTTTTGTCCGCGATTGCCGCCAGCTGTTCCTTGGGCGTCATGCCCGCAATGTCCGGCTTATTATATCCGGCATTTACCATATCCTTTAATGAGGCAACCCTTACCATGAAAAATTCATCCAGATTGGATGCGGTTATGCTTAAAAATTTCAGCCGTTCAAACAACGGAATCTGCTTATCACAGGCTTCACTTAATACACGCTTATCAAATAATATCCAGCTTAGTTCCCGGTTATAAAAATGCTCCGGACTGCTTAATTTTTTATCGCTCACCCAGACACCACCTTCTTTACTTTTCTTTTACATGCTTAATGACCGGTTTTAGATAGAATACATCCTCAAAGAAACGGGCCCGTTCCCTTAAAAGTCCCATTTCCAGGGTAATATCCTTGTTTGTGTTAACCGAAATGACAAATGCCCCGTCTTTAATCTTTACGGTAATATCCTTAAATTTCTGCTTGTGGCTCCGGTCAAGTCCGTTTGCCACTCTCAGGATGGCAGACAGCTTCGTAATCCGCAGATATTGTTCTGAAGAAATCATATGACCGGCTGCGATGGCTTCATAGGATTCAAATTCCAGATGATTATACTTTACCACGTTGGCAACGATCTCCCTTTCCTCATTGGAAAGACCGATAATCTCCGTAGCCATAATAATATTATAACTGCAATCACCCAAATTATATAAACTGATGTATTTTCCGCAATCATGCAAAATAGCAGCGATCCGAAGAAGGAGCCGATCCCGTACGGAAAGTCCGCTTCTCTTCTTTAAGGCATCAAAAATCGTCATCGTAATGGTTTCCAATGTCTCCGCCCTTTTGACACTTCCCATATAACGCTTGCTGATGTTTTTGGCACAGGCTATGATATCCTCTTCAAAATCATGGGTGCGTTTTAACAAATGCTTATTTTCCCCATATTCATATGCCATACCGTCGCAAAGACTGATACCCGGTGCCCAGATTAGTTTCGCACCCGTCATACGGACGGCTTTTGCAATCAGCGCAGCAGATATATACATCTTATTTAATCCTGCTTCATCCAGGTCGTATTTCTTCTTTTTTTCCGAAAGAGACTCATTTTTCAGTGCATCGTAATAACTCAGGAAGGTTTTATGATCAATATATCCCGCTGTATGACTGCCCAATAATTTTTTCTGAAGCAGGACGGACACATAATCATCCACTATGATCACATTTTCAATCTGTCCTTCCTTTAGATACAGTTTTTTGAAAACTTCAAACTGGGAATCAATCATCTCATCTAACAAGGCCTCATATCTGGCATACCCGGAGGAGAGTTCATGCAGTCTTTCCTGCAGTCTGAGTACCCCGAGTTTCATATTCTGAGTGGCAACTAACGTATCGTGTTCAAATAAGGACAACTGAATACTTCCGCCACCAATATCAAGGATCCCCGTTCCTTTTTCTATAATGGTATTAAACTCACTCCCCGTTGATGCCACGGATTTGTAAGTTAAGAAACGCTGTCTGGAATTACTTAAAACCTCGATTCGTATACCGGTACGTTGTTCGATCAGATCCAGTAAAATCTGCGTATTCCTGGTTTCCCTGATCGCACTGGTTCCATATGCCACATACTGTGAGACACCGTAGGATTTCATAATTTCACGAAAATCACACAGCACTTTACAGAGTTCATTTACCTTTTCAGAGGCAATCTTACCGGTAAAAAAAGTTTCCGTTCCCAGATCAATACCATAGCGGACGGAATCCACTTCTTTCATAATATTGGATGGTAAGAATTCATATATCTTCATATGCAGCAGATAGGAGCCCACATCAATTGCCGCAAATAGCTTTACACCCATGCCCATTCCTTCCTTTATCCGTTTGTACTGTCAGATGTCCGTCACTTTCCTAACAGATAATCGATAAACTGCTGTGCCGTTCTGCCGGAAAGTCCGCCATGGGACAATTCCCATTTGTTGGCTTCCAATAACAATTCTTCCTTCGGCATTGTAACACCATAACGGTCTGCCAAAGTTTCCACAATCGTATTAAACTCCTTTTTATCCGGTGCACAGAAGAAAATGGATACACCAAACCTGGCAAAGAGGGAGAGTTTTTCCTGCACGGTATCCGATGCATGCAGATCGTCCCTTCTGCCCTCTTTATCCGCAAAACTCTCACTGATCAGATGGCGTCTGTTACTGGTTGCATAAATCAGTACATTATCCGGTTTCTTTTCAAGTCCGCCCTCAATCACGGCTTTTAAGTATTTGTATTCGATTTCAAACTCTTCAAAACTAAGGTCATCCATATAAATGATGAATTTGTAATGCCTGTTTTTGATCTGTGAAATCACATCCTGCAGATCCACAAACTGATGCTTATATACCTCTATGATACGAAGTCCTCTGTCATAATAGGCATTGGCTATTGCTTTGATACTGGAGGATTTGCCCGTTCCCGCATCCCCAAATAAAAGACAGTTATTGGCTTTTTTACCGTTTACAAATGCCTCGGTATTGTCCACCAGTTTCTGTTTGGGTATCTCATATCCCACCAGATCATCCAAGGATACGTGCGCAATATTGCGAATCGGTTCAATACGGGCTCCCTCACCGGTATGTACCACACGAAAAGCCTTATGCAGTCCGAATTTGCCCACACCGTAATCCTTATAAAACGACGTCAGATGATCCTTCATTTCCTCGGGCGAATTGCTTTCGTTAAATTTTTCCGCCAGTTTACAGATCCGGTCCCGAATTCTGGCATTGTATACCTTGCTCTTTCCTTCTTTTGCTTCATAATGAAGGATAAAATCAAATCCTTTGAGGGAAAGCGTCCTCACCATATCCGTAAAATCATAATCATAAAACTCTTTGAAAATCATGATGTCATGCAAAACAGCATCGTTTATGGTCCCCTCAATCGCACCTGTAATCTCACAGGAACGGCTGTAACTGTTTTCATTATTCACTAAGAGATTGGCAAGGTAACAATGCCAGAGATTGCCGTAAAATCCAAGATCCCCCGCCATTTCCAAAAGTCCGTGCATGCATTCATACAAAAGACTGCGAATATCCTCCTCATTGTAATATTCGTCCTTATAATGCTCCATCAGCCATGCCATGTCTTCCAACAGGCGGCCATCTTCTCCAAAATCCTTATAAATCAGTAATTCACACTCTCTCATATATGCTCCTCTTTTTGCAACGCAAAATATTTAGTAATTACCTAATATCTTCATATTGATCGTTTCTTCCCGCAATCCGCGCAAAGCGTTTTTGACTGCCGGATCCGAAAGGTTTCCTTCAAAATCCAGGAAAAAACGATACTCCCAGTTACGATTTTCAATCGGACGGGATTCGATCTTACACACATTTAAATGATTATAAATAAAGTGCGACAACGCATGGTACAAGGAACCGCTTTCGTGCGCCACCTCAAAGCAGATGCTTACTTTTCCCGCGTCTTTTTGAAAAATCTTCTGGTTCGTAACAATGATAAAACGGGTGGAATTGTTTTTATCATTCTGGATTGCTTCCTGCAGCACACTAAGACCATAGATCTTTCCCGCATAGGCACTGGCAATCGCTGCCTGTTTTTTATCCTGATCCTGCGCTACCTTCTGTGTCGCAAACGCATTATTGGGCATACTGATCTGTTTCCACTGCGCATGCTCCTGTAAAAAACGGCTGCTCTGCATCAAAGACTGCGGATGGGAATATACCATCTCAATCTCTTCTATTTTCGTTCCCGGTACGCCAAGCAGGCAATGGGAAATCGGAATCACCTGTTCCCCCACAATGTAATTCTCATATTCTACCAGAAGATCATAGATCTCACTGACAATGCCCGCCGTGGAATTCTCAATCGGCAGAACCGCAAAATCCGCTCTTCCTTCTTCTATGGCTCCCATGGCATCCCGGAAAGTCTCCACATGGAAACTATCCACCTCTTCCCCAAAATAGGTGTGCATCGCCGCCTGCGAATATGCACCGTCCGCTCCCTGAAATACGACCCGCACTTTATCCGTATTCAGTCCGTCCACCGCAAAAAACGGCAGATTGCCCTGTCCGCCTTTTTCATTTATGATCCGGTACTGAAGTTTACGGCTCATTGCCATGATCTGCTCAAACAATTCGCTGATTCCGGTACGGTTAAAATCATTGTGTGCAAGAGCACTGACGGATTGGATCTTTTGTTTTTCGCGTTCCTTATCCAAAATCCGTTTGCCCGTCTCTAATTTATATTCTCCCACCTGTTTACAGATTGCCATACGGTCCTCATACAATCTGACTAATTCAGTGTCTATCTCATCCAGCCGGCTGCGCAACTGTGCTAAATCCATCTTGGGTCTCTCCTTTTTCGTCATTTTATTATTATCTTATCGCAGTTTCTTCTTGATAGCAAGAAAATATCCTCTTATAATATGGTTATAAATTGGTAAAAAAAGTAAGCAGGAGGTAAAACCATGCGTAATACCAAAAATAAATGGATCCTTGCAGGCGTTGTTCTGCTTCTGATACTGGCGGGCGTTCTTTTGGCATTTTTAGGACGCACTCCCAAAAACGAAACCTGGGAAACCGGCAACACCGCCGGCAATCTGAATAACAAGGGACTTTTTTGTGAACGGGACGGCATCGTGTACTTTTCCAATGCCTATGATAATGATGTGCTTTATTCCATGAATGTGGATGAAACAGGATATAAAAAACTGGGCAGTGTACGGGTTTCCTCCATCAATGCAGATGACCACCGCATCTTTTATACCCAGCGTGGTCCTGCAAGCGAATCCGGTCTTGGATTTATCCGCACCACAAATGGTATGTACTACTGTGATCACAATGGAAAGAACGCCTTTTGTTATACCAAGGAGCCGGTAGGGATCCTGGCTTTGTGCGGCAACGATCTTTATTATCAGCGCTATCAGGAAAAAAACGGTATGCCCCTTGTAAAAGTATCCCTGGACAAAAAAGAAACTTCTGTTGTCATACCCGATATGGTATCCCCCGCCTGTGTGGTAAACGGCAGCATATACTATGCCGGTAATGGGGACGACCACTACCTCTATGCTTTGGATAATGCAACCGGTACTTCAAGTTTAATCTGGGAACATCCCATGTGGAATCCCATCTTCCTAAACGGTTCCGTCTATTACATGGATCTGGAAAATAATTATGCGCTCCACCGTTATGATATGTCCACCGGCGAGGACTTTGCCCTGACTGCGGAACGCGTTGACTTTTTCAATGTATATGGCACAGTGATCTACTATCAGACAGTGGATACGCCATCCCCCGCTCTAAAGCGTATCTGTATCGACGGGACAAACGAAGAAATCGTTATGGAAGGCAATTTTGAGAGTGTCAACATCACCTCCGGGTATGCCTACTTTAACGAATATGATGTGCCTACTCCGGTCTACCATCAGTCCACCTACGGAAGCATCAATCCCACCGTATTCAGGCCGGAGGTAATAGAATAACTTTTCCAATATAAAAACCTGCGGGCTATTCCTGCAGGTTTTTTAACATCTGTATTGTATTAAGGCCCGTTACCGGGTGTGTTAAATACGGAGCCAGTTCACACAACGGCTCCAATACAAAAGTACGATTTGCCATATCGATATGGGGAATTGTTAACACTTCCGTCGTCATCACCAGATCATCATAATAAATAATGTCCAGATCCAGTGTGCGGGGGCCCCAATGAATCTCCCGTTTTCGATCCGCTAACTGCTCAATGCGATGCAGTTCTTCCAACAATTCTTTCGGATCAAGCAGTGTCTCAATCTGACACAGGCTGTTTAAAAAAGATTCCTGTTCCACTCCTCCATAAGGTTCTGTCTCTCTGTAGGAAGCGGTCTGTTTTAGGCGGATACATGGATTTGTCTGTAACTGTGCTAATGCATCATCCAGATATTTCTTTTTATCCCCCATATTCGATCCCAATGCAACATAAGCCACATGCCAGAAACGCTCTATTTTTACCGACACCGACCCAAACGGAAGTGCAATCGGTGCCTGCGGTTTGCGGATTTCAAAAGAAATTCCTTTTACAAGCGGAAATTGCAGCAAAAGTGCCTCTGTAACATGCTCTGCGGCTGCTTCTAACAACTGATAGGTATGGCTACATAAAAAATCATTTATAAACTGACAGACCTCACCATAATTGGTGGAATCTTCCAGTGCATCCGACCTTCCGGCTTTATGTGTATCCGTATAGAGAATGGCATTTATAAAAAAACTCTGTCCGTTTTCGGTTTCAAAATCATATACGCCATGATGTGCAAATACTTTTAATTCTTCAATCCGGATCTCATCATATGTTTGCATGTAATACTGCCTCCGTCATCTTAATTGCTTCTGCATTTTCTTTCACATCATGCACGCGTACAAAGGAACACCCTTTCATAACCCCCATCACTGTGGTAGCTACCGTCCCGGTCACACGCTCGTTTGCCGGTACATCCAGCGTCAGACCGATCACGGATTTACGGGAGGTTCCCAGTAAAATAGGGCAGCCAAGCGAATGAAGGATCTCCAGATGGTTTAGTAACACCAGATTCTGTTCGTAGGTTTTGGCAAACCCGATTCCCGGATCCAGCAGAATCTTTTCCCTGTCAATCCCTGCTTCTTTTGCTATTTCCAAAGACTTTTCGCAATCTGCCAGCACATCATTTACATAATCCCGATACACCGGTTCTTTACGGTTATGCATCAGGCAACAGGGCAACTTGCTTTTGGCAACCAGTGCTGCCATCTTGTCGTCTCCCTGCAAGCCCCATATGTCATTGATCAGATCCACACCGGCATCCATGGCTGCCTGCGCTACTTTTGCCTTATAGGTATCCACAGAAACCGGAATGTCAAAGCGTTCCCTGATCCGTTCGATTACCGGTGCAACACGGGCAATCTCTTCTTCCTCCGTGATTCTTGTATACCCCGGTCTGGTGGATTCTCCACCCACATCTATGATATCCGCACCATCGCGGATCATTTTCTCCACATGAAAAAGGGCGGCATCCATTTGATCATAGTGTCCGCCATCCGAGAATGAATCGGGTGTCACGTTTAAAATCCCCATCACATAGGTGTGGGTTCCTATCTCAAAATGTCTGCGCCCTATCTGCATACTATCTTTTTCACTTTCTGTACAATAATCCGTCCCATAGTAAAAAAGGTCCGGTTAGTCGTTTTTCTGTATTCTTACAGCATTGACCACAAAACGATTGCCTTCCGTGGAACAGGTGGAAAGCGTGATGATCTTATCCGTTTTTTGCGGTCTTACTCCGGTGTCATAATACGAACGGCTTACCATGGTATCAATAAAACTCTGGAAGAAATCATCCGGTCCAAATTGATTATTGTACACATCCCCATACATGGATATGTCATAATAGGCAAAAATCTGATACCGATATACCTGATCCAGTGTATAGATGGTAAAATACGGATGATCCTTATAATAGTCTTTATATTTGTATTCTTTTAAAGAACCAAACATGGAAAGATCCTTCATATTGTGACCATATATGATGCTATGACTGTCTTCTAAGTCCGGGGAATTGGAGGCTTCTAAGAAAATACTGCCTGCATTGTTCTTTTCTCCCCGATAATTCCGCTTGAGGTAATAATCATTATCCTTTCCCTGCATAAGAGGGTAACTGATCTCACTGTTGTCAAAACGGATCCATCCGATTACATCCGGATTTTCTTCGTGTAACGAAGCAATTCCCTGCAGAATCTTCTTATCTTCCTGCGTAAGCACGACTCCGCCTTGTGTCGGTTCGGACATATCAGATATCTCCTCTGTTACACTGCCGGAAAATACCTCTTCCTCCAAGGCGGCAAAATCTTTTCTGTCCGCACGGTACTGCCAGAACGTAACCAAAAGATAACAAACGGCTCCCGCAATCAGGATTCCTCCCGTTATCTGAAGCCAATTTCCTTTCTTTGCAACTTTTGGCTTTTTATTGCGTTTTGCCTTATCCTGCGGATATATAAGATCCGCTACGATCCATAGGATAAACGCGGAAGCAAAGAGCATCACGATCACACATTTGCCCGTCATGGAATCCACAAGTTCCGCCACTTTGGCAAATCCGGGAATAAAAAAGACCACTTTTCCGATCAGGCGTTCAAATGCAACCGGTTCCGGATCCGCAGCATTATTAGCATCCCCCTTGGTAATAAAAAATCCGTCTTTTATCTCCACAACACGATGCGTCATAACATTTTGCGTATTCGTTCCCATCATAAAAGTGATAGCATCCCCCGTCTGAATATCTTCAGGGTCTTTTTCCATAACGTAAACGACACCGTCTATAGAATAAACCGGTGTCATACTGCCTGTCAAGACTCCGTAAATCCTGATCCCAAATAACTTGGGCACGGTAAGCGGTACCATAACCAGGATTACGGTAATCATTAACAGGATACCTATTAAATTAAGTGCTTTTGCGAAAACTCTTTTCTTCACGATTATTGTTCACTTCCATTAGAAAGAGTAGAATCCATTAAACGAATCAATTCTAATGCACTTCTAAAGTTTTCTTTTTTCTTTCCTTCCACCCAGGTAATCGTCCCCTGCCAGCTATGGTTCTCCTGGCTTTTAATCTCTACAACAAAACTCTGGTTGGAATTCCCGAATGGTCTGATTTCGCTCATAGCAAGCTCCTTATTTCTTCCTATTCCGTATAACTTTCTGCTGTGATAGCAGTTCCGTCCTCATACGTCCATGCAGTAATCATACCCTGCGTATTTTTCGTAGGAGTAAAATTATCTGCCTGAATTGCTTCTGCAGAAACATCAATGGTAAATGTTAAATCTGCTGTTTCATTTCCCCATGTTTCCGGAATCGTAACGGTATCAAATAATACTACATTATTACCTGCTGATACAACATCTTTATAATAGTAGTAACCATCCGTAGAATTATAATACCATTTTGTAGTATCAATGTTAATCTTTGCCAAAAGATCTGCTTTCTGGTTATCTGTTAACGTACTACCCAGAACTACTTTGGCTCTGATATAAGCATCCTCGGAATCTTCTGCTACTGTAATCGTCGGGTCCTTTGTAATAACATCACCCGGAACAATACCACCAATGGTATTGTCGTCCTCACCGTCGTCATTATCAAATCCCGGCTCATCCAGATCAATATCCACATGACCCATGGTAATGATGTTCTGTGCATCATCCTTATCGGTAAAATAAGCAAGTGTGGAGCCAACACCAACAGCACCAACTAAAGCAACGGCCACTGCCAATGTAAGTAATTTTTTCTTATTCATCTCAATCTCCTATCTGAAATGTATGATGATTATTTTGCCATTTCAGTCTGTGCTGCTGTTAAAGCTGTTGCTACTGTCATATTGTCAGCCTGTACTGCACATGTCTTAACGGTAACATTGCTAAGAGTAACATTTGCTGCTAATTCTGTAGCATCAATGCTATAAGTAACTGTAGTGAATAATGCAGGAAGTTTTGTATCCGTAGCAGATTTTGTAACGATGGAAGCATAACGATACAAGCCATCATAAGGAGTCGCAGTATTATTATCTTCATCCGCTACTTTGATCCATTTTGTAGAATCAAAACCACTAAATGTGAAGTTCTGAGCTGCCAGTTCATCTGCTCCGCTTAACTGCATAAACACATAACAATCAGCTGAGTTTGCTACTACTGTTGCAGTAGGGTCTTTTACTAAAACATCACCCGGTGTAATATCTGTGTATGTGTTACCTGTTGTCGTTCTGTCTGTTTTATCTTCTGTAGATTCATCACTTTCGTCCTGTTTAACAGATACTTTACCAACGCTGAATGTATTGGTCATAACCGTTGTCGTGCTGCTTAAATAAGCAAGTGTGGAACCAATTCCGATTGAACCTACCAGTGCAAGTGCTCCAAGCATTGTTAATAAACTTTTCTTTTTCATTTTTAAATTCTCCTTTTATTGTGTTATTTAGTTATTTAGTTTCTTAACTTATATATAGTGTACAACATGATAGTCACATGTCGGTCACATCATTACTTTCCTTTGAAAAAATATCCGGCAGGCATGTGAGTAAAATCAGAATCACGATCACGCCACAGATACCGGCAATTCCCAGAGGTGTTTTTATGTAAATGGTAAGATATCCTAATAAAGGGAAATGAATCACTTTTTTCCCTACCACACTGGTGTATGCCACAGGAGACGCATCCGGCGCATCATTGGCATCCCCCTTGGTAATCAACTGTTTTGTTTCGGTATCATTTTCCACTACTCTGTGGGTAACCATCGTGTCACCGCTTAAGCGATACGTGATAACATCATCCTTTTGTAACTGATCCGCCTCTGTTTCTTTTACGATGACAATGGAGCCAACCGGAATGCCCGGTTCCATACTTCCGCTCAAAACCGCAAGTGTCTGGCAGCCAAGGAAACGCGGAACAATCAGGATAAGGGCAATCACCGCCAAAATAACAATCACTACCGTTGTTAAAAAATTACAGATCTTCTTTAGCATACTTCTTTCTCACTATTCCTCAAAGGTTTCCGGAACGATACCGGAATCGTAAACACCCCAGATCGTCGCCATATCCGTTGTTGTGCTTCCGTCCCTCGCACTCATTTTTGCCTGTACGGCTTCCTGATACACATTCACTTCAAAGCCTTCAATGGTGTCCACATAGTCTTCTTTTACAGAAACCATTTTAAATAATGCGGTGGTGCTTTCTCCCGAAGTCTCACCTTCCGGTGCTTTCAATGCTTTCTGGTAGTAATAAAACTTGTCTTCTGAATTATATACCCAGTTCGTGGTATCCCATCCGGTAATATTCAACTGCTCTTCCGGTGAAGCATTTACTCTGACTCTTACATAGCAGTCATTTTTACCGGTATTGGTTACCACCGGTTCTTTCTTAAATTCTGTTTCAGTACTTGTTTTTTCAAAGGTTTCTTCAATCTCTGTTGTTACATTTCCAATATCGAACTGATTGGTTAACACATCTGTTTTGCTTTTAAAAATTGCCAGAGTTACAAGTCCCGAAGAACATGCCAGTATTACAAGTAAGGATAGCAGTAACACCTGTGTTTTTTTCATTTTTAAAAATTCTTTCATTCCCAAAACTCCTGCCTTTCCTAATTTGCAGCTGTATTACCGGACTTAACTTCGTATACACCCGTTGAACTCTTCTTGGTTGTTATGGTTGAGGAAGTAATATTTCCTTCCTCGTCCCTGTTAAAGGTTACCTCATTTACTGCTGTATCTGCGTGAGAATAATATCTCTCATACACCTTCGTATTGCTGAATTCATAATCCGTTGTTTTTTCGGATTCCACTTCTTTTACCAAGGACTTTGAATACCCGTTTACCAGTTCGTAACGAATCGTATCCAGTTCCTCTACTTTATATTCTCCCAGTGGAAGATCCGTGATCTCAACCGCCTTTGTTCCTTTTTTATCAAAAGTAATGACACGGTAAAGAACGCTTCCGTCCGGGCAGGTGATCTTAAATGTAAAGTTAGCTTCTCCGTGAACGGTATCCACTTTGTCAACGGTTTTGATAATCTTTAAGTTTCCTTTCTGAGGCTTGGGTGTATTGTATACAATATTGTCTTCCAGTTCCTCATTCGTATCAATTCCGTTATAAACTGTTGCTTTTGCACTTACCGTATCACCTGATGTAACTTTTGCAACCACTACTTTATAAATTGTATCGTTTGGCAGATATGCATTTTGGTCATATCCTGTTTCTTTAATGTAATACGTGCCTTCACGAAGATTTGTGAAAGAAACCAGACCTTCTTCATCCGTTGAAGCAACATCCAAGCTCGTGGTGCAGGCAGCATCCTGGTACAATGTAAACTGTACATTCTCGATCACATTTTCCGTTCCCTCTTCCATCTTGGTCAAGGTTACATCTGCTCTCGGAACCGTTGTGATGTTTGGAATTACTTCTGTAACATTTGGAATAACAAACTTCATACCACAGCTGGAATCCCAACCGCCTCGCTCCATGTAAAGAACGGTAACCGTGTGTTCTTCTTCCTTCTGTGCATCGGTTAATTTTTCCCACCAGTTTCCTTTTCTGTCAGATGCTTTTATGCCGTATACCTCTTCCCAGATATCCACTTTATTGGATTCCGGCTGTTCACTATATATTCCGGGATAAGCACTGTGCATACCACCAAGATCCAGTACGCATTTACCATCCACCATTACCCAGAGATCATCATCACCGAAAAACTCATAGTACATATCGCCAATGTAATCACCAATTTTAAAGGTAAAGTCATATCGCATACCAAAGTAATAGTTCAGATCCGCTCCCCCGATCGCATAGGTATAAGGCTGGTATTTGCTTCTATTACCCTGCTTGGGTGCTTTGCTCAGTGGTAAAAACCGTTTGCTGTACTCCCCATTTTCCTTGGATTTTGTGATGTCCGTATTATCCGTTAAGTTATAAACATAATCCAGTTCATATGTGTTACCTGTCTGCTTAAATGAAAGACCGTAATTGGTATACACATATTTGTAATCGCCATCCTGCGTGTTGGTAAAATAGCCACCATCCACAATCTGTCTGCCATCATTTGTTTTTCCGTAATTGACAACATCGTAGTAACCATCACCATCACTATCCGTCATACCCGTCACGATGCCGGGAACAATTGCTTTATCTCCGCCTTTCACACCGGCACCATCAGAGTTGTTTACATTGATGGATAACGGAGTACCGTTCTTTGAAATATAATTATCCTTATAACCATGGATATCCGTTCCTACTTTGGTAATATTAGTTTCTTTATTCGCTGTCTCCTGACTTTTGGAAGATGAAGTACCCATCGCTAAGAATGCATTGCCTTTATTTTCAATCTTTGCACCCTGCTTATTGATACCGGCATTGTAATTGTAATAATTGCCTTTTTCATAGTTATCTACATAATAATCGTAAAAGGTAACTTCATTTGTAAAAGTATAACTTCCTTCTTTGTAGTATAACTTAACGGTATTTTCGGGTTTGTTTAAGTCCAAAGTAACTCTGGAGGTATCGTTCGGATCATTGATGTAAGGTTTTCCGACCAATTTTCCTTTTTCATCATACACTTCAACTTTTAATAAAGTATAATTCTTACCTCCCTGTACAGGAAGATCCTCGTATAACATTTCTTCATTTTCGTTTAAAGTAACGGTTTGCGGTGCATAGAATGCCTTCCCGTTCTTATCGTTTACATCTTTTACAAGATAATGCTCAAAGGTTACTGTTCTCTGTCCTACAACATCCGTAACCAAAACCACATAGGTGGAAAAATGTGTGGTTGTCATCTCTACTGCGCTTGTATTTTCATTTTCTGCAACAGCACTTTCGGATTCCATTTTGGTGATATTATCATTATCATCTACGTGATATACAACAACTTCTTCTTTGGTATCTTCTTCTGTGATTAACATATCCCCTTCAAAACTTACCGTGATTTCATTTCCGTTTAAGGGCTGTACGTTCTCACCGTCCAGTACCAGGTTGATGTCAAATGCTTTGTAACGTTTTACGATTGCTTCTTCATTTTCTTCTGCTGCTTCAATAACTACTTCTGCAGGTTCTACTTCTACTGCAGAAACTGTAGTTCCTTCTGCAAAAGCATCTTCCGGTCCGCTTACCGTAATGGTAATACCGGAAACCGTAACAGATTCCAAACTAACCATAGCGATATCGTTTTCAGAAACTGTCTGTTCTGTTTCATCAATCTCATTTTCAGAAACCGTTTCTTCATTTTCTTCAGTCTCATCATTTTCGTTATTGTTTGTATTTTCATTTTCGGTATTTTCATTTTCGGTGTTTTCACTATTAGTGTTTTCACTATTAGTGTTTTCACTATTGGTGTTTTCACTATTAGTGTTTTCACTATTGGTGTTTTCACTATTGGTGTTTTCACTATTGGTGTTTTCAACATTGGTGCTTTCACCGTTTGCATTCGTATTCTCGTTATTTGCAGTTTCTTCCGTGCTTCCTGCTTCGTTAGAACCGCTTTCAATACTATTGCCGCTAACACTCTGCGCCATAACAGGTGTTACATCCCCTGCCAATAACATTGCTGCCATTCCGATTGCAAATACTCTTTTCATCAATCCAGATTTCATGTGAATCCTCCTTAAAACTGTTACGTTCCATCAAATCTATGCTTAATCGTCATATCTTTTCTTATCTCATGTAGTAATATAGCAACCCCAAGTCACACGTCGGTCACATATTATGAGTTTTCTTATTTTTTAATTTTTTTAAAATGAATAAGAGATTCGCTTGCGAAACTCTAGCGCCGCTTTTGCGTCGCTTTTAGCGACATTCTACCTATGCAAAAGCGTGCGCATCCTCACGGAGTGTTTTTTGTGCAATAGGAAATTTCAAAGGAATTTTCTATTGCACAAAAAAAAACTAAGAAGCCATCTTTAGCCTCTTAGTTTCCATTTTGCACGTTCTTT
>CAYLSH010000002.1:0-41971 GCA_964386235.1 uncultured Lachnospiraceae bacterium
AGCATCTGCCTTACAAGCAGAGGGTCATAGGTTCGAGCCCTATAGGTCCCACTATCCGAAGTTTATTCGGATAAGCAGGTGTGGCGGAATAGGCAGACGCAAGGGACTTAAAATCCCTCGGGAGCAATCCCGTGCCGGTTCAAGTCCGGCCACCTGCAGTATTTTATGAGTGCGAGAAATCGGTAGAAATACCGTATTTCTCGCATTTTTCATTTGTGGGTGTGTTTGTAGATTGTGTGTAAAATTTTTACACTTTTTTACACTCTCTTAGATACTAAACATTCAGAGTCTTTTCAAACTCGTTGCGTTTCTGCTCGTCAGAGTACCGGGAGTGGCAGTAATGCGTGATAAATGTCTTAACATCCCGGTGTCCTGCCCATTCCATGGCATCCTTTAGGTTGATGTTAGGATTATCCGCAATCTTGGTCAGAGCCGTCTTCCTAGCCTTGTGGTTGCCTTTCTTGGAAATGCCTATCTCTTTGCAGTATCGCTCATAATGACTGTCGATAGAGTTGGCAGTGATACGATGATTCCGGTACATAAAGATATAGTCCTCGGCTTCGCAACTGTAACCGTTTCGCAAACTCTGCGGCTGCCAATTCCTTAAGCTTCTTTTCCTCGTCCTCAATAAAAACTTCCTGCTCCGCTTCCTTGGGAATGACCGGTGTAAACAGAGAAGAATTGATTTTGAACTCTGCAAAGTGATTGCAAGGCAGTTCCCCAAGCTCCACAAGGTATTCCAAACTCTGTCGGATAATGATTGCCATGTTGTAATACTGCTTCTTGTTGAGCTTCCCGGTAATAATCTTGTTCCTTGCCCAATTCTTCAACTCCAAGGTGGTAAATTCCACTACCGGGCGGTCTACATGGGGTCATTCTCATAATACCGCTTCCACTCGCCGTCAATGTGATTCATGTAGCCGGAATTGTTGGTGTCCTGCCATTTGTAGGCAAACCACTCCGGGTACAGAGTACGCAAGGTAATCTTCTTGCGTTTGTTGGACTGCTCCTGCTCCTCATAGTAGGCAACAATAACGGCTTCTAAATCTTCCCATTTCCGCTTAGCAATCGGTTTCATCTTCCGGGGATGTGTTTCATCTGGCAGGAAAGAGTGCCACCGTCTGTCTGACTCATAATATTTAGTTGTAAATTGCTCCATGTGCTTCTTAATGATGTTTTCACGTTGTTTCTTTGTCATATTCTCATTATCTGCCGGAGCACTGACTTGTGAGTACATCATACCTTCGGAAAGAACTTCTTTCAAGCAGTTTTTGATTATTTCCGGGGAAGAGGTGTATTGTGCCGGAATAAAGCACTCCTGCACGATAGGTCTAACTATTTCCATAATGCTCAATTCTCCTTTCTAATCGCAATTTCTTTTTTGCTTTGTTGTATCGATTGCGAAGCTGATTTTTGCCGGCATTTAAGTCCTTTTCCATCTTGCTGATACTGTCATAATAGCCTTCGTCAATTAGCTTCATTAAGAGTTCGTCTGTCAGTTCTTTTCCTAGATAAAGAACAGGCTTTCGCTTGCGTCCCGGTTTTTGAAGAGTCTTTTTTTCAAGATAGGAAATCCGCTTGGTAAGTTCTACAACTGTCTGTGTCAGTTCCGCTATTGCCTTGTCTTTCCTAAAGTTGCTTTCAATGAGGGAAAGAATTGCTTTTGCGGTAACGTGTTCGCCGTTTAGGCAATTTAGAAGCTCCTGCTCCGAATAATACTTGTGTGATTGTGTAGCCGGATTCTGTTGACTGGTCTGTTTTTCTTTGGTAATTTCCATGGTAATCAAGCTCTCCTTTTGAGTTACCGAATTTTGCGGTAATAAATTTAAGTTAATTTGTTGAATATGTTTTTTGATTCAAAATCAATTGAAAACGTATGAAATTTGCCTTTACAGAAAAATATCTGTGGCAGAAGCAGTAATAAATGAAAAGTAAACAAAAGGTTTACCAAGTTACTTTTGCAATAAAAAAACGGCAAGACAAATCGGAAGCGGAATGCTTCTTAAATTGTCTTGCTGTTTCAAGGCACTGCCATTTTGGTTGTGTTATTATTGGTATCGGTGGAATATTAGAATGGCTTTAGAGACAAAATTATAAACTTTTTATAAAGTGAATTTTGGAAAAAAATCCGGAAAATTGAGTGAAATGAGAAAAAATAAAATTGATGACATTTAACAGACTAGTTGGAAAAGTGAGATTATTGATGATTTAGTGAAAGGGGAGCATTTTTAGTAACGTGAAATTGACTAGTTAATTAACGTGATGACGTAGTTTTTTTTAAATGTGCATTGTTTTTGCTTCATAGAAGAATACAAAAATATTATTGCATTTCTTTTTGCAATAGAGTATGATTAGTTATACTAATCATACAAAGAGGGATTGCTATGGAATTTCCGGATGGTAAATATGCGTGGATGGTAAAAATCGGAGAAAAGGGACAGTTTGTGATTCCGAAGGAAGCAAGAGAGATGTTTGATTTACAGCCAGGGAATGAGATATTAGTATTAGGTGATGCTAAACGAGGTATTGCGATTTTACCAAAGGCCATGCAGCGAGAATATATTGCAAAAATCTTTTCTGAGATGGAAAGCGAGGAATAGGAGGAACAGAATGAGTAAAATTGTTTTCTTTTGTATTCCTGCTCACGGACATACAAATCCGACATTGGGTGTTGTGCGGGAGTTGGTTAATAGGGGGCATCATGTGTGGTATTATTCCTATAACGTCATGCGTGAGAAAATTGAGTCTGCAGGAGCAATTTTTATTTCCTGCGATGATTATGATATGGAGCAAAAGCTTACACCGAAGGATGCCGCTCGCATAGGAAAGGATTTGGCATTTTCGACAAAGATATTGGTGGACACAACGCTGGCTCTTGATGACAAAGTGTGTGAGGACATGGAGCGGATGAAACCGGATTGTATTGTGGCGGATTCTATGGCGGTATGGGGCAAGGCGGTTGCAATGAAGCTTGGCATTCCATTTGTATCTTCTACTACCACCTTTGCATTTAACCAGCATTCTGCAAAAATCATGAAGCAGAGTATTGGCGAGCTTTTCAAAATGATATTTTCCATGCCGAAGATAAGCAAGGATATCAAACGCTTGCAAAACAAGGGATATCCTGTAAAGAGTGTTTTGGATATTATTCAGAATGATGACAAGACGCATACAGTAGTATATACTTCGCCGGAGTTTCAGCCGTGCTCCGAAACATTTTCGGACAAATATGCGTTTGTCGGTCCATCTATACGCCCTACTACGAGTGAGATTGAGAAGACAAAAGATAAGTTGGTATACGTTTCGATGGGAACGGTTAATAATGACATGCTACCGTTGTATAAGCAATTTATTGGGGCATTTGCTAAGACAAATTATCAAGTAATTATGTCGGTGGGAGGTCAGGTGCCCATAGAGAAGTTCGGGAACGTACCGGAAAACATATCCGTTTATGAAAGTGTAGATCAGATTGCTGTGCTTGAAAAAGCAGATGTATTTTTCTCCCACTGCGGAATGAATAGTGTAAATGAAAGCTTGTATTTTGGTGTCCCGTTAATTATGTTACCGCAAACTGCAGAACAGAGCGGTGTTGCCGAACGGGTATTTCAACTTGGCGCAGGAATAAGACTGGAAGAGGTCAATGTAGAGTCCATTGTGGATTCGGTAAATAGTGTGCTTAATAATGATACCTATAGAAGAAATGCACAAGCAATAGCGGATGGATTTAAGTGTTGCTCCGGTGCAAAAGGTGCTGCAGATAAGATTATGAGTGTTTGTAAAATATCTGTTGACAATAATACGTATTCAGATTAGTATAAAAGTAGGAAAGGGTACTACCGATAGACGGTTAGTCCACATAAAGATAGTTATAAAAATAACCGCTTAGTTTGCAGACCGGGCGGTTATTTTTGTGATTTATTACTTCCGATTGAGTATCCAAGACCGAATGCAGTAAGTACAAGACTTATAACTGCAATCAGACCTTCTATTGTCATCATGGCAATCATCCCTCTTTCGTACAAATTTCCAAAGCAATAGAGCTACAAAGGATTTCTATATTAACAGAGGGTCACAGTCCCTCTGGAGAAGGACTGACCGCCTACCGTGAATGGTAGTACCCGTGAATGTAGTGTAACAGAAGAAACTATAAAACACAATAGATAAAGAGAAGAAAAATAAACGAAATAACGATAACTATAAAAAGGGCTTTTACACTCCGTTTACACACCCCAAGTCAGCACTCCGGCAAGCTCCTTTCTATACGGGTTTGGGGGTGTCAGACCTGCGTTCAAGTCCGGCCACCTGCAGTTACTTAAAAAAGAAACGTTGTAATCCAACGTTTCTTTTTTATTTAGTAATTTTTTGCTTGTACGCTTCTGCCTGGTGCGTTTTAGTATACTTCTTTATGGAAGCACTTTAATTTTTTATTAAAATTACTAATTTCCTATATCAATTTTTGTAGAATGTGATACATTTAATAGTGAAAGAGAAATGAACAGGACTGAGGAAGAAAAACATGGTATTTAGTAGTTTCGCATTTTTATTTTATTTTTTTCCTGCTTTCTTTTTGCTATATTTTTTAACACCAAATTCGTTTAAGAATTTGGTGATTTTTATTGGTAGTCTGGTCTTTTATTTTTATGGAGTAATGGAGAATCCGGGCTATCTGGTTCTGATTCTGTTATCCGTTTTTGTGAATTTTTTTGTGTCGCAGGGAATGGATAAACGAAACAGGAGCAGCGTTCGCAAAAGATGGCTGTATGTCGGATTGATCTATGATTTTGGCATGCTCTTTTTATTTAAATATCTGGATTTTGTAATCTTGAATCTGAATCGCATGATCGGCTGGGTGGATCCTGCATATTCCCTGCCCTATGCCAATCTGGTTCTTCCTATTGGAATCAGTTTTTATACTTTCCAGATCAGTTCCTATCTGGTGGATGTTTACCGTAAAAAAATACCGGTGGAGCGTTCCATACTAAGGTTGGGGACCTATTTATGTATGTTTCCGCAACTGATTGCCGGTCCGATTATCACTTATTCACAGGTAAGGGATAGTCTGGCGGAACGAAAACACAGTTTGCACACTTGGGAAAATGGTATCCGAAAATTTACAGTTGGTCTTGCGCTAAAAGTGTTGATCGCCAATCGGGTAGGCGGACTTTGGACGCAGGTGGGGACGATTGGTTATGAAAGTATTTCCACACCACTTGCCTGGCTGGGGATCCTTGCGTTTTCTTTGCAGATTTATTTTGATTTTTATGGCTACTCACTGATGGCAAAAGGATTGGGGGAGATCATGGGTTTTTCTTTCCCGGATAACTTTAAAGATCCTTATCTGGCAGGCTCAATGACGGAATTCTGGCGACGTTGGCATATTACACTTGGCAGTTGGTTTAAAGAATATGTGTACATTCCCCTTGGGGGCAACCGTAAGCATCCGTACCGGAATCTGCTGATCGTATGGCTGTTTACCGGACTTTGGCATGGAGCCGGATGGAATTATGTGTTATGGGGACTGTTTTGTTTTTTCCTTATCTTGATAGAAAAGGCAGGCATGAAAAAATGGCTGGACAAATTTCCGGCTTTGGGACATTGCTATATGCTTTTAGCCATTCCCTTATCGTGGCTTTTGTTTGCCGTTACGGATATTGCACAGATCATTATTTATTTAGGAAGGTTATTTCCGTTTGCAGCCGGTGTACAGACGGCAGTTTTTGCAGGTGACTTTGTCAAATATCTGTCCTCCCATGCCGGATCTTTGACAGCTGCACTTTTGTGTTGCAGCGGATTGCCCAGGAAACTCTATATTAAAAACAAGGATTCGGTATGGATGACGTTGCTTTTAGTCATTATATTCTGGTTTTGCGTATATAGTATGTACATAGGATTGGATGATCCATTCCTATATTATCAATTTTAGAAGTGTGAAAATTTCGCACAAGAAAAAGCGTAAATGTTTTTTCCTAATTATTTAAGTCACGTAAAAGCTGTGACAAGGGATTTAGACGAGGATTGGTGGAAATGCTAAAGAGTAGATTACGTGAGTACTCTTATACAATATTATTGAGTGTCAGTTTTGTGGTCGTAGCGGTAATCTGGCAATTTTGCGGACTGAAGGATCAGAAACCGGAGGAAGTCAGTCATTTTTTACAGGATGCAACGGATGATCTTTTTAGTTGGATTTTATTGGAGCAGTCCGTTGAAAATGTGTCCGCAGAAAACGTTGTTCCATCGGGAACGGATGATCTTTTGACAGAAGAAATGCTGCCACAACCGGGAGAAGTCCGGTTTGGAACAGTAGAGGAAGTTTTTACGCAACAGACGGTTTCTTCCAATGACATGAGCATGGATTCACAGACTTATTCAGTGGAGTATTATCATGCGGATCATCATTATTTTGATGATGCTTTGTTCATTGGGGACTCCAGGACTGTAGGACTGTATGAATATGGCGATCTGGGGAATGCGGAAGTGTTTGCCGATTCCGGTATGAGTATCTATAAGGTGTCGGAGGGGGAATTTGCACTTCGAAATGGTGAAAAAATCACGTTGGATGAGGCACTTCAGAGTAGGGTATTTGGCAAAATCTACCTTATGCTTGGCATTAATGAACTGGGGTATGATTTTGATCAGACGGTAAAAAAATATGGAGAACTGCTTGCAAAGATTTCTTCTTTGCAGCCGGATTCCCTCCTTTTTGCGGAGGCGAATCTGCATATTACGAAAGAAAAATCAGATCAGTCAGATTTGTTCAATAATGAAAATATTGATCGTTTTAATGAGGCGGTCAGTTCCTTTGCAGATGGTCAGCGCATCTTTTATCTGGATGTGAATCCGATTTTTGATGACGAAGAGGGCTGCCTGAATAAAGACTACACAAGCGATGGTGCACACATCCTTGGCAAATATTATGGGGATTGGGCAGAATTCATCCTGCAAAATGCTGTGCGAGTGGTGGAGGAATGAAGGGGATTAGGAGACCTTATGAAACAAAGAGAAGAATTATTATTTTATGATGCATATGCAGTGGAAAATTACCAACTGCCGGAGCGGAAAGAAAAAGGTAAGTGCTTATGGTATTTTACGGGAGTGTCATGGAGAAGAGAGAGGATGAAAACTTAGTAAGTCGATAGAAATATTGCCGGGAGGTAAAACGTATGCCTAAATTCTTGCGTAGTATCCGGATTCGCATAAGATATTTGCAGGAAATGGGCATATCTTTTTTTTTATCTCGCCCATGCCCAAAATTTACGCCAATTTTTGATGTTTACGGAGAAATTTGGGCATAACAACTTCTTTATCTTGTCTATGTCCAAAATTCTCGACATTTCTTGAAATTTCCGAATGGGCCTGGACATGGATGCTGCTTTTTCTGGCATATGTCCAAAAAACTACGTTTAAGGCGTGTGGTACACAGGGAGGAACGAAGAGACGAGATCATTTTATAAAAATATCAGTCCGTTGAATAACCGGCCGGAAATGCCGGTGCTCTTATTTGTAGTAAAGAAAATTCCCGCCTTTTGGCTTTGCTATATAGCGGGATTATTAAGTGCAGAAATGATAGTGATACTTTTGCTTTTTTTCCTTGGCAAAAACATGCTGGTTTGGGATGTGTTTGATACACAGACTATAACGCTGATTACATGTTACGGCTATATTGTTGTGATAGGGGTGACGTTGTTTTATTTGATGGTGCTTCTATTTATCGGACGTCGGTTAGTATCCGGATTTTGCTCTTTTGATGGGACGGCGCATGCCGTCCGTACTTTCTACGCAGGTATCCACCCGCACTTTCATGCAAATACCTCACATATTGTAATTCTGCTGGCGACAGTGACAATTTTTTAAATATAGTATATAATGTGCATTGGCGTATGTCAAAATATACGGATGTACGAAAGAATGGAGAGAAATTTATGCAAAGAGAACGTTTAGGAAGCCGTCTTGGATTTATTTTACTGAGTGCAGGATGTGCTATTGGTGTAGGTAATGTATGGAAGTTTCCCTATATGGTTGGTCAGTATGGAGGCGGTGCATTTGTACTGATCTACATATTCTTTTTAGTGATCATGGGGATTCCGGTTATGACGATGGAATTTGCCATGGGGAGAGCCAGTCAGAAAAGCCCGCTGCGTGTATGCAATGGACTGGAACCCAAGGGAAGCAAATGGCATCTGTATGGATATGGTGCTATGCTGGGCAATTATATCCTGATGATGTTTTATACTTCCGTTACAGGTTGGATGCTGCAGTATTTTGTAGAGATGGCGAGAGGCAGTTTTAAAGGACTGGATGCGGATGGCGTGGCCGGACGTTTCGGACAGATGTTAGCGGCTCCGGTGTCCATGACGATTTATATGGGAATTGTGGTAGTGGCCGGTTTTGCCATTACTTCTTTTGGATTGCAAAAAGGAGTGGAGCGCATTACGAAGGTTATGATGATTGCGTTGCTTGTGATTATGCTGTTGCTTGCGGTTAACAGTATTTTTAAGGATGGAGGAAGCGAAGGCCTTCGTTTTTATCTGGTTCCGGATATTGACAGATTGTTGGATGCCGGTGTGAGCAATGTCGTGGTAGGTGCCATGAGCCAGGCGTTCTTTACCCTGAGTCTGGGAATTGGTGCGATGGCAATCTTTGGAAGTTACATTGGAAAAGAGCGTGCTCTGATGGGAGAGGCCGTAAATGTAGCGGTACTGGATACCTTTGTGGCACTGTGCTCCGGTCTGATTATTTTCCCGGCATGTTTTGCCTATGGTGTGAAACCGGACAGTGGTCCAAGCCTTATCTTTATTACGTTGCCGAATATTTTTAATAATATGACGGGAGGACGCTTCTGGGGAAGTTTGTTCTTTGTATTTATGACATTCGCAGCATTTTCTACTATTATTGCGGAATTTGAGAATCTGACAGCCTGCTTTATGGAATTGACAGGTATGTCAAGAAAGAAAAGCTGTCTGTTGAATGTGATTATCGTATTTGTGTTATCCCTGCCCTGTGTGTTCGGCTACAATATATGGAGTTCTTTCATGCCGCTGGGAGAGGGAAGTACCGTGCTGGATCTGGAGGACTTTGTGGTTAGTAATTTTATGCTTCCGATTGGTTCCCTGGTCATTATTTTATTCTGTACTCTCCGTTATGGATGGGGATGGAAAAACTTTTTGGCAGAAGCAAACGAAGGCAAGGGATTAAAAGTTGCAAACTGGATGCGCTGGTATATGATGATTGTATTGCCCATTATCATATTGATCATTTTCTTTATGGGCATTATCTGATAAATTTTATCAGCCCGATCTGGAAAAGAAAGGTATAATGATTGTGAAAAGAACAAATGATTTAACCGTGGGGAATCCGATTAAGGGGATTTTGATTTTTATGGTCCCGATTATTTTCGGGAATGTATTTCAACATATGTATAATCTGGTGGATACGGTTATCGTAGGGCATATTCTGGGAGAAGAGGCGCTGGCAGCTGTGGGAGCTACTTCTGCATTGTACGGATTTTTTACCAGCATGGCATTCGGTATGACCAATGGTTATTCCATCGTGATTGCCCGTTTCTTTGGTGGAAGGGATGAAAAGGGGCTGAAACGTTCCTTAGCACATACTGTGATGTTAACGGTTATTTCTTCAGCAGTGCTGACGCTGATCGGTGTTGTTTTTGCAAGACCGCTTCTGACTTTGTTGCAGACACCGCAGGAGATCATAGAGCAGTCTTATTCCTATGTGATCGTGGTACTTGCCTGTCTGTTGGTGTCCATGCTTTATAATATGTTTGCCGGAATGCTCCGTGGAATCGGCAATAGTCTGATGCCCCTTGTATTTTTGATTATCAGTACCGTGTGCAATGCCGTATTGGATGTGGTATTTGTCGGATACGTCGGTATGGGAGTTAAAGGAGCAGCATGGGCAACGGTTTTAGCCCAGCTTATTTCCGTTTTCAGCAGTTTAATTTATGTGTGGAAAAAATGTCCGCAGCTTCATGTAAGAAAAGGCGATTTCAAATGGAACGGTATCATAGCGGAGGATCTGTTTACCAATGGCATTTCCATGGCATTGATGTTCTCCATCGTTTCCATCGGCTCCATTGCACTTCAGAGTGCCATTAACAGTTTGGGATCCATTACGATCGCAGCGCATACGGCGGCGCGTAAGATCGGGGAGATGTTTATGATGTTCTTTACACCGCTGAGTATGGCAGGATCCACTTATTGCAGCCAGAATCTGGGAGCAGGAAAAAAGGATCGTATTCCACAGGGAATGCGTGCCTGCTTTGTGGTTGGTTTTACGGCAGCAGCATTTGTCAACCTCATTACGTTTTTGGCGGCAGAACCGATTCTGATTGCAGTTACCGGTTCCCACAACATAGAGCTGATTCAGACTTCCGCGCTTTATCTGCACATTAACCTGCCGTTTTATTTCGCACTGACGATATTGCTGACGCTCAGAAGCGCATTACAGGGATTGGGCCATAAGTTGATCCCCCTTCTTGCAAGTGTGATTGAACTGGCCAGCAAGTTTGTCGTAGCATCCCTTTTGGTGCCGCATATAGGTTATCTTGGTGTGTGTATAGTGGAACCTCTGGTTTGGATTATTTGTGCCATTTTGGTATTTACGGATTATAAATTATTGATGAGAAAAATGAAAAAGCAGGATTTGGGCAATACTGTTTCATAGGAGAAAATGAAAATGGAACAATATAGTGTGACCGGAATGAGTTGTGCTGCCTGCAGTGCGCGTGTGGAAAAAGCAGTAAATGCGGTGGAAGGGGTAACTTCCTGCAGCGTCAGTCTGCTTACCAACTCCATGGGAGTGGAGGGAAGTGCCGATCCGGCGGCTGTTATAAAAGCAGTACAGGATGCCGGTTATGGAGCAAACAGAAGAGGAAGCGGAGAAAAAAAGCAGAATGCAGTCTCAAACTATGAAGATATGATCGAAGATAAGCAGACTCCTGCTTTGAAAAAAAGGCTCTTATGCTCCCTGATTTTTCTGCTTGTCCTGATGTACTTTTCCATGGGACATATGATGTGGAATTGGCCGGTACCCAACTTTTTTGAACAGAATATGCCGGCACAGGGATTGTTGCAGATGTTATTGACCATAGTGGTCATGGTGATTAACCAAAAGTTTTTTGTCAGTGGCTTTAAGAGTTTGTGCCACCGCAGTCCCAACATGGATACACTGGTAGCACTGGGATCCGGCGCCGCATTTGGATACAGCACATATGCCTTATTTATGATGACAAAGTATCTTGCGGAAGGGGACATGGGCATGGTTCATGACTATATGCATGAACTGTATTTTGAATCCGCCGCCATGATCTTAACATTAATTACAGTTGGAAAAATGTTAGAAGCAAGATCAAAGGGACGTACAACGGACGCTTTAAAAGGGCTTTTACAACTGACTCCGAAAACGGCAGTGATTGAAGTGAACGGAATCGAACAGGAAGTATTGATCGAGGAGGTCAAAAAGGGAGATATTTTTCTGGTAAGACCCGGAGAAAGCATTCCTGTGGATGGTGTGGTAATAGAAGGAAGCAGTGCGGTAAATGAGTCAGCACTGACCGGAGAAAGCATTCCGGTTGATAAGGAAGCGGGAAGTCAGGTATCGGCTGCTACGGTCAACCAGTCCGGTTTCCTACGCTGTGAGGCGCAGAGAGTGGGAGAAGATACTACCCTTTCCCGGATTATACAGATGGTCAGTGATGCGGCGGCAACCAAGGCACCGATTGCAAAAGTGGCGGACAAAGTCTCCGGTGTTTTCGTGCCGGTCGTCATTGCAATTGCGATTTTTACAACATTTGCATGGCTGTTTGCAGGGCAGGATATCGGATATGCCCTTGCAAGAGGAATTTCGGTTTTGGTAATCAGTTGTCCCTGTGCTTTGGGGCTGGCTACTCCGGTTGCCATTATGGTCGGGAACGGCGTGGGCGCTAAGAACGGAATTTTGTTTAAAACAGCGGTTTCTTTAGAAATGACCGGCAAAGTCAATGTGGTAGCATTGGACAAAACCGGAACGATTACAAAAGGAACACCCGTGGTCACGGACATTGTACCGGCAAAAGAGGTGTCAGAAGAAGAACTTATAGAGATTGCAGCGGCACTGGAATATAGGAGTGAACATCCGCTTGCCAAGGCGGTTAACGAATACGCAACTGCTAAGAATATTCGAGTGACGGATGTGTCAGATTTTACGGCATTGCCGGGAAATGGTCTGACGGCTGTATTGGATAATAAAAAAATAACCGGAGGCAGTCAGAAATTTATTCTGGAACAGTTACAAGACGATCAGGATGACACCTGTGTGGAAATACAAAAGCAGGCGGAATATCTGGCAGAAGAAGGAAAGACGCCTTTGTTTTTTGCAAAAGAGAAGAAGCTGCTTGGCATGATCGCCGTTGCCGATGTTATGAAAGAGGACAGTTTTGAAGCGATCGGGCAGCTGAAGAATATGGGAATCCATGTGGTGATGCTAACCGGCGATAATCAAAAAACAGCGGATGCCATCGGCAAAAAAGCAGGTGTGGATGAGGTGATCGCAGAGGTTCTTCCGGATGGCAAAGAGGCGGTGATCCGAAGCCTTCAGAAAAAAGGAAAAGTTGTCATGGTCGGGGATGGCATTAATGATGCACCGGCACTAACAAGAGCCGATATTGGTATGGCAATCGGAGCCGGAACGGATGTGGCTATCGATGCGGCAGATGTGGTGCTGGTTAAGAGCCGTTTGCCGGATGTGGCAGCTGCCATACGTTTAAGCCGGGCAACCCTTCGCAATATTCACGAAAACCTGTTTTGGGCATTCTTTTATAATGTGATTGGGATTCCGCTCGCTGCCGGAATCTGGATTCCGATATTCGGATGGGAACTGAATCCTATGTTTGGGGCGGCAGCAATGAGTCTTTCCAGTTTTTGCGTGGTTAGCAATGCCCTGCGCCTGAATTTTATAAAAGTGCAGGATCCATCCAAAGATAAAAAGAAGAAAAATGCATTTAGCATGGACAGAAACATTCAAATTAAAGATAATGAAGGAAAAGAGAATAGGGAGGATACGAATATGACAAAGACAATGAAAATAAATGGTATGATGTGTGCGCATTGCGAAGCAAGAGTAAAAAAGACTCTGGAAGCATTGGAACAGGTGGCGGAAGCCACTGTCAGCCATGAGCAGGGAACTGCAGTCGTGACGCTGAATGCGGATATTTCGGATGAGGATCTCAAAAATGCCGTGGAAGCACAGGACTATGAAGTGGTTTCTGTGGAATAGAATAGGAAATGAGAGTATTCAAAAAAGAGCAGACACAACGCATGTTTGTTCTTTTTTGAATACAAAAAAATTGACAATCAGGCGTGGTTATTATAACATAGAGGGAAATTATGAAAAAAGATAAAGAAAGTGAAAACATTATGAGTGAGAACAAAAGAGGTAGTTTTAGTGGTGGACTTGGATTTGTATTAGCGGCTGCAGGAAGTGCAGTTGGTCTGGGAAATATTTGGAGATTCCCTTATCTGGCAGCACAATATGGCGGCGGTATCTTCCTATTGGTATATCTGATCCTGGTTCTGACATTTGGTTTTTCCATGCTGACACTGGAGATTGGAATCGGACGCAAGACGAAAGTAAGTTGTATTCATGCGTATACGCGTTTTGACAAGAGATTTGGATTCCTTGGTTATCTGGCAGCAGTTGTTCCGATTATTATTCTTCCTTATTACAGTGTAATTGGTGGATGGGTTATCAAATATATGATTACCTTCCTTGCCGGAAAAGGAACGGATGCAGCGGTGGATGGTTATTTTGGAGGATTCGTGGGACAAACTGCATCCCCGATTGTATTTTTTGCCATCTTCCTGCTTTTGACAACCGTGATTGTACTTGGTGGTGTGGAAAAGGGAATTGAAAAAGTGAGTACGGTATTAATGCCGGTGCTGGTGTTAATTTCCGTTGGTGTGTGTATCTTTGTATGTACTTTGGATGGAGCGGGAGCAGGTATCAAATACTATCTCCTTCCTGATTTTTCCAAGTTTTCCATTAAGACCGTGTGTGCGGCAATGGGACAGTTGTTCTATTCTTTGAGTATTGCGATGGGTATTATGGTATCCTATGGTTCCTACGTAAAAGACGATGTGAATTTAAGCAAGTCCGTCAATCATATTGAAATTTTTGATACATCCATAGCGATGTTATCCGGTTTCATGATTGTACCGGCTGTTTACATCTTCAGCGGTGAAGAGGGATTGAAGAGTGCAGGAGCAGGACTGATGTTCAATACGCTTCCGAAGGTATTTGATGCCATGCCGTTTGGACAGTTTATCGGAGCAGCATTCTTTGTTCTGGTACTACTGGCAGCTCTTACCAGTTCCATCTCCATTATGGAAGCCATTACATCCATTTTTATGGATAAATTTAAAATGTCCCGTGTGAAAGCGGTAATGATTTGTTTTATAATCAGTTTGATACTCGGTATCCCGTCTTCTTTAGGCAATGGTGTCTGGGCAAATATCAAACTTCTTGGTATGGACTTCCTGACCTTCTTTGATTACATTTCTAACAGTGTATTGATGCCGATTGTAGCACTTGCAACCTGTATTCTGATTGGTTGGGTTACCGGCACAAAGGTTATTGAAGATGAGATTACCAAAAACGGAGAAAAATTTGCACGTCTTCAGGTATTCCGTGTGATGGTAAAATATGTTTCTCCGATCTGCCTTGTGATTATTTTGATATTCTACACATTGGCACAGTTTGGAATTATTTCTTATTAATACAATTTTATATCATGAATCTTAAAGGGCCGGCGCACTGAGTAATTCGTGCACGGCTCTTTTTTATGCAATAAGAAATTTTTTTGAAATTACCTATTGCACAAAAAAATAAAAAAGTGTTGACATTTTAAAAATAGATGATATTATGAACATATGAACAGACATTCATATGTTAAGAGGAAGGAGAAGGCACATGAAACGTGATCTTACAAAAGAACATGCGGAGAGCTGCAGTGAACACCATTGCCATGATGAGTTGGTCCATCGCGTAGAGACCGAGATACCGGTGGAGGAAGATCTGTATGATCTGGCGGATTTTTTTAAAGTCTTTGGTGATACTACAAGAATCAAGATTTTATATGTGCTCCGGCTTAGTGAGATGTGCGTATGTGACATTGCCGAAAGCCTTTCCATGACGCAGTCGGCCATTTCCCATCAGTTGCGTGTGCTCAAGCAGATGGAACTGGTTAAGAACCGGCGTGACGGCAAGACCATATACTATTCACTGGCGGATGACCACATCGCAGGCATCTTAGATATGGGCTTGGAACACATTCAGGAATAGAAAGAGAGGATTTTATTATGATCAAAACGTATATTTTAGAGGATTTGGACTGTGCACACTGCGCAGGCAAGATTGAAGAGGCAGTTGGCAAATTAGATGGCGTGAATAAGAGTACATGTACTCTTTTAACACAGAAACTGGTTGTCGATGTAACGGATGACAAGGCAGCATCCCTTACAGCAGAAGTAAAGAAAATCGTAAAGAAATACGAACCGGACGTAGAAGTGATTGAGAAGTAGTGAAGGAAACGTGCCGCGGAGGGAACTTCCTTCCGCGGTTTTTTAGGAGGATTACAATGACGAAGAAATTGAAAAAACGACTGAAAAAGATCCTGATTGGTGCAGGCGTATTTGCTATAGCGATTCTGCTTGTACAGATTTTTCCGGCTTTGGAAGAATATCATATGGATCTGTTTTTATTTTTGATTGCCTATTTTATCATTGGCGGTGATGTGGTCAAAAAGGCATGTGTTAATATTACGAAAGGACAGATTTTTGATGAAAACTTTCTGATGCTGATTGCCACGGTGGGAGCCTTGTTCGTGGGAGAATACCATGAAGCGGTTGCGGTTATGCTCTTTTATCAGGTGGGAGAGTGGTTTCAGTCCTATGCCGTTAATAATTCCCGTAAATCCATAAAAGAACTGATGAACATCCGACCGGATTATGCCAATGTAATCCGGGATGGAGAAGAAAGAACGGTATCTCCGGAAGAAGTGTTAGCCGGGGAGATCGTGCTGATAAGACCGGGCGAGAGGATTCCTTTGGATGGTATCGTAACGGAGGGCAGTACATCCTTAGATACCATGGCATTAACCGGTGAAAGCCTTCCCAGAGAAGTAAGTGAAGGGGAAAATGTGATCAGTGGTTGTATCAATCTGACCGGTGTGATCCGGGTGAAGGTAACCAAGGCATATGCGGAATCCACTGTTACGAAGATTTTGGATCTGGTGGAAAATGCAACCTCCAAAAAGGCAGAGACGGAAAACTTTATTACCCGTTTTGCAAAATACTATACGCCGGCAGTTGTGATCGCAGCAGCATTTTTAGCGGTATTACCGCCCCTTATTTTAAAACAGCCATTTTCGGAATGGCTGTATCGGGCATTGTCCTTTTTGGTCATCAGTTGTCCCTGTGCACTCGTGATCAGTATTCCACTCAGTTTCTTTGGCGGGATCGGCGGCGCCGGAAAAGTGGGAATTCTGATCAAAGGAAGCACGTATTTGGAACAACTTGCCAAGGCAAGGGTCATTGCCATGGACAAAACGGGCACATTGACAAAAGGAAAATTTGCAGTCCGGGAAATTGTTCCACTGGATACTGATTTTTCACAGGAAAGGTTATTGGAGGTTACGGCACTTGCCGAGATGTACTCCAACCATCCAATTGCGGTTTCCATCCGTGAAAAATATGGAAAAACAATGGATCCATCCCGATTGGAGAGAGCAGAAGAACTTGCCGGATTTGGTGTAAAAGCAGTAGTGGATGGCATTGTATATCATGTGGGCAATGATAAACTGATGAAACAGACGGGAGTGGATATTCCATCGACCATAAATGCCGGCACCGTGGTCTATGTGGCGGCGGCAAAGAAATGTCTTGGCTATCTTTTGATTATGGATGAAGAAAAAGAAGATGCCGCTGCATGCATTGCGGGACTGAAAAAAAGCGGAATACGCCGCATTGTCATGCTGACGGGTGACCGAAAAGAAACCGCAGTTTATGTGGCAGATCAGCTGGGCATTCCGGAATACTATGCGGAACTTTTACCGGCACAGAAAGTAGAAAGAGTAGAAAAACTCTTTGAAGAAAAGGAAGAGGATAATAAACTGATCTTTGTAGGGGACGGCATCAATGATGCACCGGTACTTGCCAGAGCAGATATTGGAATTGCCATGGGCGGACTCGGATCGGATGCAGCAATTGAAGCAGCAGATATCGTGATCATGACGGACGAACCGGGCAAGATCGTAAAAGCCATTGCGATTTCCAAAAAGACGCTGCGCATCGTAAAACAGAATATCGTGTTTGCCCTCGGAGTAAAATTTGCAGTGCTGCTACTGGCGGCACTGGGACTGGCTTCCATGTGGGCAGCGGTTTTTGCAGATGTTGGTGTGGCATTTTTAGCAATCTTAAATGCGATGAGAGCCATGAAAGTTCCCGAATAAATACAAAGGAGCACGTTATATGGAAGAAAATATCCATACGAGCCGAAACAGGTAGCCATTAAGGGATATTTATGGTAAAAGAAAAAAGGGCAAACATATTATTCGTTTGTGGAAGTTTATATTTTTTTTAGAAATATGTTATAGATATTTGATTGATAAAAAAAAGAAAAGTGTTATAGTTTGTGTAGAACAGATAAAACAAAGGTGGAGGACGGCAGAGAAAAACTGTTGGCCGGAAGTGGCATGGGGAAGCCACAGAGAGGAGTATTATGAACATTTCAAAATTTACACAAAAATCCATGCAGGCAGTGGAACGCTGCGAAAAGTTAGCATATGAATATGGCAATCAGGAAATCGAGCAGGAACATTTATTGTATGCGCTGCTTACGATTGAAGACAGTCTGATTGCAAAACTAATCGAGAAGATGGAGATCCAGCTGCCTTATTTTGAAGATCGCTGCGAACAGGCATTGACTAAGAGGGTCAAGGTACAGGGCGGTCAGGTCTATGTGGGTAAGGATTTAAATACCGTACTCATACAGGCAGAGGATGAGGCAAAACAGATGGGAGACGATTATGTATCCGTTGAGCATTTGTTTTTGTCCATGATCCGTCACCCGAATAAGGAAGTAAAGGCAGTCTTTTCGGAATATGGCATTACCAGAGAACGGTTTTTACAGGCACTTTCTACCGTGCGCGGAAATCAGAAGGTAACCAGTGATAATCCCGAGGCAACTTATGATACACTGGAAAAATATGGTCAGGATCTGGTGGAAAAAGCAAAACAGCAGAAATTGGATCCCGTGATCGGCAGGGACAATGAGATTCGTAATATCATCCGGATCCTTAGCCGTAAGACTAAAAATAACCCCGTACTGATCGGAGAGCCCGGTGTGGGTAAGACAGCCGTGGTAGAGGGACTTGCGCAGCGTATCGTGCGTGGGGATGTTCCGCAGGGATTAAAGGATAAGAAACTATTTGCTCTGGATATGGGAGCATTGGTTGCCGGCGCCAAATACAGAGGGGAATTCGAAGAACGTTTAAAAGCAGTCTTGGATGATGTGAAAAACAGTGAAGGACAGATTATTTTATTTATTGATGAACTTCATACCATTGTGGGTGCCGGTAAAACGGATGGTGCCCTGGATGCCGGTAATATGTTAAAACCACTTCTGGCAAGGGGAGAACTGCACTGTATTGGGGCCACGACACTGGATGAATACCGTCAGTACATTGAAAAGGATGCGGCATTGGAAAGAAGATTCCAGCCCGTTATGGTGGATGAACCGACGGTGGAAGATACCATTTCCATTCTTCGTGGACTGAAGGAACGCTATGAAGTATACCATGGAGTTAAGATCATGGACAATGCACTGGTAAGTGCGGCTGTCCTGTCACACCGATACATTTCCGATCGTTTTTTGCCGGATAAAGCCATTGACCTGGTGGATGAAGCATGTGCCCTGATCAAGACAGAACTCGACTCCATGCCGACCGAACTGGATGAGCTGCAGCGCAGGGTTATGCAGATGGAGATTGAAGAAACGGCACTGAAAAAAGAAGATGACCGAATGAGTCAGGAACGACTTGCCACATTGCAGAAGGAACTGGCAGAATTAAAAGAAGAATTTAATAACCGCAAGGCACAATGGGACAATGAGAAAAACAGCGTAGAACATCTGAGTAAACTGCGTGAAGAGATTGAACAGATGAATACGGACATTCAGATTGCCCAGAGGGAAGGGGACTACGAAAAAGCAGCAGAATTAAGTTATGGCAAACTGCCTTCCTTAAAGAAACAATTAGAGACCGAAGAACAGAAGGTGAAGGAAAAAGACCTGTCCTTAGTACATGAAAGTGTTTCTGAGGATGAGATCGCAAGAAT
This sequence comes from uncultured Lachnospiraceae bacterium, assembly GCA_964386235.1. Classification (GTDB taxonomy): domain Bacteria; phylum Bacillota; class Clostridia; order Lachnospirales; family Lachnospiraceae; genus RGIG8767. Next base: position 19,383 of record CAYLSH010000002.1, read on the forward strand.
TATTTCCCGCTGGACGGGAATCCCGATCAGTAAACTGACGGAGAGTGAACGGAACAAAACGCTTCATCTGGATGAGGAACTTCATAAACGTGTGATCGGACAGGACGAAGGGGTTACGAAAGTAACGGAAGCCATCATCCGTTCTAAGGCGGGAATCAAAGATCCGACCAAACCCATTGGTTCCTTCCTGTTTTTGGGACCGACCGGTGTGGGAAAAACGGAACTTGCCAAGGCACTGGCTGCCTCATTATTTGATGATGAGAGTAATATGGTGCGTATAGATATGAGTGAGTATATGGAGAAATACTCCGTGTCCCGTCTGATCGGAGCACCTCCCGGATATGTTGGATATGAAGAAGGTGGACAGTTGACTGAAGCGGTCAGAAGAAAACCGTATTCGGTTGTTCTGTTTGATGAGATCGAAAAAGCACATCCGGATGTATTTAATGTCCTGCTACAGGTATTGGATGACGGACGTGTGACGGATTCGCAGGGAAGAACGGTCGATTTTAAGAATACGATTCTGATTATGACTTCCAATATCGGCGCATCCTATCTGTTAGATGGCATTGATAAAGAAGGCAATATCAGTAAAGATGCAGAAGACCTTGTTATGAATGATCTGCGGAATCATTTCCGGCCGGAATTTTTAAACCGTTTGGATGAGATGATCTTATTTAAGCCACTGACAAAGAATGATATCGGCGGTATCATACATTTAATCATTGAAGACTTGAATAAACGTCTTTCTGATCGGGAGTTGCAGATCAGACTGACACTGGAAGCAGAGCAGTTTATTGTGGACAACGGATACGATCCTGTTTATGGAGCCAGACCGCTCAAGCGTTATATCCAAAAACACGTGGAGACGCTGGCTGCCAAATTGATCTTGTCCGATGCCGTAGGTGCGGGCGATACGATCCTGATTGACGTAACAGGCGATGCACTGACAGCGTCCTGTCAGTAATCAATCAATGTAAAAAACGGAAAGGAGCACAACATGATACCAAAAGATCCTGTCATGCTGCTTAGTTTCATCAATCTGAAACTGCGTGACTTTTATCCCTCCCTGGAGGCTTTATGTGATGATCTGGATGCGGATCCGTCCGAGATTACCGATAAACTTGCCGGGATCGGCTACCATTATGATAAAAAAAGAAATCAATTCGCAAATATATTGCTATAAACCATCAATTTAGAAGTGCAATTGAAAGCAAAGTAGGGTATAATGACACTATATTATCTTTTTTAAGATAACAGGGAGATTAGTGTGAGAAGAAAAAGAAAATTCTGTGGAATGATCACATCAAAAACATATTACGGAGGTTAAAACAATGAGTGAGTATCAATTTCTTGATCGCAAGGGAACATTTACGATGGAATGTCCCGAAAACACAGGATATCTTTATTTTCCAATTGCAGGTGAAAATGGTTTAAAGGGAGCCGTTACACCGACACTTGGAGGTGACCTTAAGGTTGATCAGAATACCTTTCTGATGCAGCCGGCAAGCGTGGAAGATCTGATGGAGTCCAAGGTGAGCCGCAATTTCTGGTGCATTCTGGAGGATGGAAGTTTCCATTCCGCAACAGGTGCATCTGCCAAAGCAGAATCACAGCGTTTTACAGGTGATCAGGAGAAAAGCAAGATAACCGCAGGACTGATGTGGCAGACACTGGAAAGAAGCCTTGGAGACACAGGGCTTGTGGCTAAAATTACAAGTTTTGTTCCCACGATGGAAAAAGGCACAACCGTATCTGACGACAGAGAAGTGATGTATGTGCAGATCTGCAATACGGGGAGTGAAAGCATCACTTTGACACCGGTAGCAGCGATTCCGATCTACGGAAGAAGTGCGGACAATCTTCGTGACCACAGACATGTAACCAGTTTGCTCCATAGGATTTACACAACGGATGAGGGCGTTTTTGTAAAACCGACTTTATCATTTGATGAAAGAGGTCATCAGGTAAATGACCTTACCTATTATGTGACAGGACTTACCGGAAAAGGAGAAAAACCGGTTGGATTCTGCCCGGTAGTAGAAGACTATACAGGTGAAGGCGGAAGTTATTATCAGCCGAAGACAATCGTAGAAAATACACCTTACGAAGCAGGCGGCAAAGAATATGCAGGATATGAAGCAATCGGTGCGATCAAATTTGATAAAGTAACGATTCCTTCCGGAGAAGAAGTATCGTATATTATCCGCATTGGTGTACAGAAAGATCTGACAGACGCTAGTGAGGTAAACCGTACACTTCGTACCGGTGCCGAAGTAGAAGAAGCATTGGCTGCTACAAAGGAGTATTGGTTATCCAAGGTAAATGTTTCGTATCATACAAGCGATGCGCATTTTGATGATTTTATGTTCTGGGTAAACTTCCAGCCGATTTTAAGAAGAATATATGGCTGTTCCTTCCTTCCCCACCATGATTACGGAAAAGGCGGAAGAGGATGGCGTGATTTATGGCAGGACTGTCTGGCTCTTTTGATTATGAACCCGGATGGTGTTCGTCAGATGCTGATCGACAATTACGGCGGCGTTCGTATGGACGGAAGTAACGCTACGATCATTGGTTCTAAGCAGGGAGAGTTCATTGCAGACCGTAACAATATTACCCGTGTATGGATGGATCACGGTTTCTGGCCATTGCTGACAACGAAGTTTTACATTGACCAGACGGGTGATCTGGCTGTTCTGTTAAAGGACAACAGTTATTTTAAAGACAGACAGGAGATGCGCGGAACCGCAACGGATGATTCCTTTACAAAGGAAGATGCTCCATTGTTAAAGGATGCAGCGGGCAATGTATACAAGGGAACTTTACTCGAGCATATCCTGATTCAGAATATGACGGCATTCTATGAAGTCGGTGAGCACAATCACATGAGACTTCGTGGTGCTGACTGGAATGACGCATTGGATATGGCTGAGCACAGAGGAGAGAGTGTTGCATTTACGGCAGCTTACTCTCAGAACCTGTATACACTTGCAGAACTGATCGAAGCACTTTGCAAACAGGAGAATATGACAAGCGTCAGCGTTGCAAAAGAACTGGAAGTGCTGTTTAGTGAGGACCGTTGTGTATATGACAGCATTGAAAAGAAAACAGAGCTTTTAAAGACATATTGCAAGTCCGTTTACCCGAATGTATCCGGTCAGAAAGTAGAAATCGATGTGAAGAAAGCCGCAGACTGCTTACGTGCCATGGCGGACTGGATTCAGGAACATATCCGTAAGACCGAATGGATCGACAATAAGGCTGGCGGCTGGTTCAACAGTTATTATGATGATAATGCCAGAAAAGTAGAAGGCATCACAGAAAACGGAGTCAGAATGATGCTGACAGGACAGGTATTCAGCATTATGTCAGGTACAGCAACCAAGGAACAGACAGCAGAAATCGTAAAAGCAGCGGATCAGTATCTGTATGAAGAAAAGATCGGCGGCTATCGCCTGAATTCTGATTTTAAGGAAGTGAAAAAAGACTTTGGCCGTGCTTTTGGCTTTGCTTTTGGACACAAGGAAAATGGTGCTGTATTCTCCCATATGACAACGATGTACGGAAATGCCCTTTACAAACAGGGATTTGTAAGAGAAGGATACAAAGCATTACATACTCTGTACAAACAGTCCGTTGATATTTCAGCAAGTAAGATCTACCCGGGTATTCCGGAATACTTTAACGATCGCGGACGCGGTATGTACAATTACCTGACCGGAGCAGCAAGCTGGCTGATGATGACCGTAATCACCCAGATGTTTGGTGTGCGCGGTGAAATGGGTGACCTTTTATTTGCACCGAAGTTATTAAAAGAGCAGTTTGATGAAAAAGGTGATGCATCCGTTCGTTTGCAGTTTGCAGGCAAGAATTTTGAAGTTTGCTATCACAATGCGGGCAAACTGGACTTTGATGCTTATAAAGTGGGCACTGTTAAAGTGAACAAAAATGCATTGGAAGCAGGATGTGACCGTATTGCGGTTGCGGACATCGCGAAGATGACGGGCGACCTTCAGGTAGTGGACATTGATCTGATCGCACGCTAAAAGAAGGAGGATATATGGCATGAATCATACCACTAAAACATGCAGTTACCATATGGAAGATTATGGAAAAAAAGCCACTTTTGCCAGTTTCCTTCCGGGTATCAGCGGTGTGAAAGGGATTCCGATCTGGTGTTATTATGTAAACCGTGGTCAGGGTGTGGTCAGTTTTGGCGTAGAAAATAAGGACAAAGCGATCATGCAGTTTTATCCTGCCCATACGGCTTATCAGAATGTAAAACTAACGGGATTTCGTACTTTTTACAAAAAAAATGGTGTATTTGCTGAGGCATTTTCCGATGAAAATGAAAAGCACAGCATGGACATCTATAAGAATAGTCTGGAAATAAAAGAAGAAAATGCCAAAATGGGGCTTCGTACGGAAGTGTCCTATTTTACCATGCCGCTTGAGCGTGTGGGTGCATTGGTCAGAAAAGTGACGATCACCAACACGACGGAGGAAACTGCGGATATTGAAGTGTTGGATGGTATGCCGGCACTGATTCCCTATGGGGTAGCACTTTCCTATTGTACGGAGATCATGCAGACGGCAAAAGCATGGATGCAGGCAGAAAAAACAAAAGAAGGTGCAGCTTTTTACCGTGTGCGTGCCAGCATAGAAGATTCCGCATCCGTGGAGGCTGTAGAAGGCGGTAATTTCTCCTATGCAGTAATGGATGATGGCAGTGTGCTGACACCGATTGCGGATCCGGAGGCGGTTTTTGCCTATGATCCTTCTTTAGTAAAACCGGTAAAATTTGTCGAAGAAGGTCTTGACGGTATCTATGCTTATGAACAGCATACCAATAATATCGTACCCTGCAGTTTCTTTGGTGCATCCAGAAAACTGGCAGCAAAGGAGAGCATGACCCTTTATGAATTGATCGGTCAGGTGGAAAATCAGGAGATTTTATCTTCCTTCTTAGACCGGAAGTTAGATGCCGCTTTCTTTGATAAAAAACAGGCGATTGCGCATGAACTGACAGAAGAAGTGGGCGATCATATGGCAACGAAGACCGCAGATCCGGTATTTGATGAATACTGCCGTTATACATTTTTGGATAATGTGCTCCGCGGTGGTCTGCCGATTCGTCTGGGCAAAAATAAGGTATTCTATGTGTATTCGAGAAAGCATGGTGATCTGGAACGCGATTACAACTACTTTGCCATGCTTCCGGAGTATTATTCACAGGGAAACGGTAATTTCCGTGATGTAAACCAGAACCGCAGAAATGATACTTTTTTTGCACCGTTTGTAGGGGACTTTAATATTCAGTCCTTCTATTCCCTGTTACAGCCGGATGGATGTAATCCGCTGGGTGTGGAAAAGATTACCTACCGTCTGATGGAAGATGGCAAGCCCTATGATTTTACACCGGGAAGTCTTTATAAAAAATTACTGGAACGTACGGATTTAACGGAGGAACAAAGAGAGGCTCTGTTCCTTGAAAAGATCGATCAGGCGATACCGCTTGTTAATGGTGATTTTAAAGAAGGTTACTGGACGGATCACTGGACGTACAATCTGGATCTGGTAGAAAATTATTTACAGATCTTCCCGGATAAGGAAGAAGAATTGTTGTTCCACGATTCGTATACATGGTTCCGTCCGCAGGCAGGAATCAATCCGCGAAAAACCCGTTATGTAAAGACGGCTAACGGAATCCGTCAGTATCATGCGGTAAAAGAAGGATTGGATGCCAAAGAGGGTTGTGAAAACGTTCTCTTATTATGTGATGACCATGGTACGGGCAGCGTGATTCATGCCACATTGTTGGAAAAACTGATCATGTTATCTCTGACCAAATTTGCAGCATTGGATGCATATGGTATGGGTATTGACATGGAAGGCGGCAAGCCGGGCTGGTACGATGCCTTAAATGGTCTGCCGGGACTGATTGGTTCTTCCGTAAATGAATTGTGTGAACTGGCACGTAACTTAACCTTTACCGTGGATATGCTTAAAAAGTATCCAAAAGAAGTGGCATTGTTAGAAGAAATGGCTGCTTTCTATGAAAAAGTAAAGAACATTGCACACGAACAGAAAGAAGAACTGGCAGCGGATGGCGAATCCATGATCTTCTGGGATCGTGTCAATACGGCTAAAGAAGAATACAGAGAAAAGATCTATGCCGGTGTAAGCGGCAAACATGTGATGATTCCGGCATCCGATCTGATCAATACGTTAAGTGAATGGTTAGAAATCGTAAATACGGGATTGTCAAAAGCCGTTGCCCTTGGTGGGGACGTCTGCCCTTCTTATTTCTATTATGAAGTGACGGAGTATACAGAGGATGAAGAAGGTGTTATGCCGACTCATTTTTCACAGCATATGCTTCCTTTATTCTTGGAAGGGGCTGTCCGCTATATGAAACTGGATCTTGGAGAGGATGCCCGCAGATCCTTATACGAGCATGTAAAAGCAAGTGATCTGTACGATAAAAAATTGTCCATGTACAAAGTCAATACCTCTCTGCGTGATACTACATTTGAAGTGGGACGTTGCTGTTCTTTTACACCGGGCTGGTTAGAGAATGAATCCATCTGGCTTCATATGGAATACAAATATCTTCTGGAACTGATCAAAGCCGGTTTGTATAAAGAATATTTTGCAGATTTTAAAAATGCAGCGATTCCATTCTTAGATCCAAATGTGTACGGAAGAAGTGTATACGAGAATTCTTCCTTTATCGCAAGCAGTGCCAATCCGGATGAGAGAACCCACGGAAGAGGCTTTGTTGCCAGACTTTCCGGTTCTACGGCAGAATTTTTACAGATGTGGATATTGATGATGTTTGGCAAGGCCCCGTTTGCCATGACGGAAAATGGGCTGACCCTTACATTTTCTCCGGTATTGCCGGAATATCTGATACCGGATGATGGTTGTGTACAGGCACAGTTCTTAGGAAATACAAATGTAAATTATCATTTCCCGGCAAAGAAAGATTATATTCCGGGTGAATACACAGTTGGCTCCATTCAGATTACATGGTGCAATGGAACACAGAGCCGGACGGAAGGATGCATCTGCGGAAAAGAGGCAGAAGCAATCCGTAATGGCGAGGCAAAAGAGATTACGATTACCATTGAATAGGAGTTTTTCATGGATCTGTTTGAATACATGAGTACCAAGAATAAGGAAAAAGAATCCCCGCTTGCAGCAAGGCTGCGTCCGCGCAGCCTCGATGAGGTGGTGGGACAGCAACATATTCTTGCGAAGGACAAACTGCTTTATCGTGCCATCAAAGCCGATAAGATCAGTTCCATTATATTTTACGGACCGCCCGGAACCGGAAAGACTACGCTTGCGAAGGTGATCGCCGGAACGACAAGTTCGGAATTTATGCAGATCAATGCAACGGTTGCCGGCAAAAAGGATATGGAGGAAGTGGTGAACAAAGCCAAAGAACTCCAGGGAATGTATGGAAAACGGACGATTCTATTTATCGACGAAATTCATCGTTTTAACAAAGGGCAGCAGGACTATCTACTTCCTTTTGTGGAGGATGGCACGATCATTATCATCGGAGCAACCACGGAAAATCCTTATTTTGAAGTAAACGGCGCTCTGATCTCCCGTTCCATGATCTTTGAATTAAAGCCGCTAGAACCGGAGGATATCAAAATCCTCATCAACCGGGCATTGACGGACAAAGAACGTGGTATGGGAGCGTTTGATGCAGATATTCAGGAGGAGGCATTGAATGCCCTGGCAGATATTGCCGGCGGGGATGCCAGACATGCATTGAATGCCATTGAACTGGCTGTGATGACGACGGACCGAAGCGAAGACGGGAAGATCCATATTACCGTTCCGGTCATTGAAGAATGTATTCAGAAACGGGCTGTTTTATATGATAAAAACGGGGATAACCATTATGATACGATCTCGGCTTTTATCAAAAGTATGCGGGGATCCGACCCGGATGCTGCGCTGTATTATCTTGCCAAGATGCTGTATGCGGGAGAGAGTGTGACGTTTATTGCAAGACGTATTATGATCTGTGCATCGGAAGATGTGGGAAATGCAGATCCCATGGCGTTGACTGTAGCGGTCAGTGCATCCCTTGCCGTAGAGAGGGTAGGTATGCCGGAGGCACAATTGATCCTTTCACAGGCAGTTACTTATGTGGCGACTGCACCAAAGAGCAATACATCATGCAGTATATACGAAGCGATGGAGACCGTAAAGGAGACGGGGAATCTGCCCGTACCGCCGCATTTACAGGATGCGCATTACAAAGGCTCCGCCAAATTGGGTCGAGGCATTGGCTACAAATATGCGCATGATTATAAGAACCATTATGTAAAGCAGCAGTATCTTCCTTATGAACTTACCGGCAGGGAATTTTATAAACCTTCCGGAAACGGTTATGAAGTGAAGATCCGTGAACATATGAAAAAGATTAAAAAAGAAGCGGAAGAATAAAACCTTCCGCTTCTTTTTTTAAAATAACATCTGTGTCAGCATACGATAGATTTCTTCGTTCCTTTTTTTCCAGTTTAAACAAACATCTTCTGCCATTTCACTGGTGGGAACAGAGATTTTTAAATCCATCAAAACCACATCCTTTTCTTTGGCACAAAGCTGTGCCTCGTATTCACCACTTATGGATTTGTAGTAGTTAGAAGTGATGGAATAGTCATTTTTTAGTTGTGTCTTGTTTTCAATCAGAAAACTCATGACATCTTCTTTTATGGCATCACTGATCCGGTTTTCAAAATAATTCAGAGTGACCTGTCCTTCCTTGGTGATGGATAAAAGGGCACGATTGGCATCCTTGGTCTGATTGATCAGCTGATTGTCGATCAGTTCTCCAATCGCCTGTTGCAACGTAAGATAGTTGGTATATCCTTTGTCGAGGATAAAGGTATTGATCGTAGATTTACTTAAGGGTATAGCGCTCTGGTCGAGCATATATAAGATGATCAGTTTATATAAAGTAAATGTTTCCTGCTGCATGTATAGTCCTTTCTATGGCGTATAAAGTTTTCCCTGATAAGCCTGTGTGAGTTTCATTTGCCGATGCAGGGAATTGAGTACATCGCGCTTGTTTTGACTCCATAGGGGAGCGATTAACAGATCTTTCGGTCCGTCCCCTGTCACACGATGGATGACAATATCCGGGGAAAGCCGCATGATGCAGCCAATCAAAAGATCCAGATATTGTTCTTTGGTAAGAGGCTTGAAATGATTGGCCGGATTGTTATAAAAGTCCGCCAAATCCGTGCCCTTTAAAATATGAAGTAATTGGAGTTTTACTCCAAAGGGTTTCCATTGATTCAGATACCGAATGGTTTCAAATTGCATCTGCGGTGTTTCCCCGGGCAATCCTAAAATTACATGGACGATGACGGGAATCTGTAGTTTATGAAGATGTTCCATGGCTTCTTCAAATACCCGGAGCGGATAGCCACGCCGGATGAAATCCGCTGTTTGTTCATGGATGGTCTGTAAACCCAGTTCGACCCAGATAAATTTGTTCGGATAGCGAAAACGCAGATTGCTTAGTAATGCCAGACATTCTTCCGGCAGGCAGTCCGCTCTTGTAGCAATGGAGATTCCGGCGATATCCGGGTGTTCCAATGCCTGCGTGTAGATCTTTTCTAAATAGGAAGCCGGAGCGTAGGTATTGGTATATGCCTGAAAATAGGCAATGTAGCGGCTCCCTGTTTTTTTGCCTTTCATCAGGGAAAGTCCCTGTGCAATCTGCTGCGAGACGGAGGAAATGGTCTTAACGGCAAAATCACCGCTTCCGCCTGCACTACAGAAAATGCACCCTCTAAAGCCGAGGGTGCCATCTCTGTTTGGACAGGTAAAACCTGCATCTAAGGCAATTTTATAAAGTTTTTCGCCATATGTTTTTTTACAATAGGCATTTAAGGTGTAGTAGGGCTTATCCTCCCACATAGGATATTGCATGTTCATTCTTAATCACGAATATTGGATCTGACAGCATCTGCGACAGCGTCCACGGCACGGGGGTCAAAGGCTTCCGGAAGAATATGGTCTTCGTTTAACTCCTCTTTGGAAACCAGGTTTGCCAAGGCATTGGCAGCAGCCAGTTTCATTTCTTCCGTGATCTGCTTTGCACGTCCTTCCAGGGCACCTTTGAAAATGCCGGGGAATGCCACAACATTATTGACCTGATTGGGGAAATCGCTTCTGCCTGTTCCGACTACTTTTGCACCAGCCTGTTTGGCGATATCCGGCATAATCTCCGGAACCGGATTTGCCATGGCAAATAAGATGGCATCCTTATTCATGGAGGCAACCATTTCTGCGGAAACAATGCCAGGAGCGGATACGCCTACGAAGATGTCAGCGCCTTTCATGGCATCGGCAAGGGTGCCTGTTTCCCGGGAAAGATTGGTGACCTGTACCATTTTTTCCTGCATCCAGTTTAAGCCCGGTGTATCCTTGGCAAGGATTCCGGATTTGTCACACATGATAATATTGGGGAAACCGTAGGTTAACAGCAGTTTTGTGATTGCCACACCTGCGCTTCCTGCACCGTTTATGACAACACGACAGTCTTCTTTCTTTTTCTGAACAACTTTTAAGGCATTGATGATACCGGCAAGGACAACAATCGCTGTTCCATGTTGATCGTCATGAAAAACAGGAATGTCCAATGTTTTTTTTAAACGTTCCTCTATTTCAAAACAACGGGGAGCGGAGATGTCCTCCAAATTGATTCCGCCAAAGCCGGGAGCCAGGTAGGTGACTGTTTTGATGATCTCTTCGGTGTCCTGTGTATCCAGACAGATCGGGACGGCATTTACATTACCGAATTCTTTGAATAAGACAGCCTTTCCTTCCATGACGGGCATGGCAGCATAGGGTCCGATGTTACCCAGACCAAGGACGGCGCTTCCGTCGGAAACAACAGCAACGGTATTGGCTTTCATGGTATAGGTATACGCTGCTTCTTTGTCCTGTGCGATCACCTTACACGGTTCTGCTACGCCGGGAGTGTAGGCAAGGGAGAGATCTTCCCTGCTTTTAACAGGTGTTTTGGAGACCGTTTCCAGTTTGCCATTCCATTCTTTATGTAATGCAAGTGCTTTTTCAGAGGTTGTCATAGTATGCCTTCTTTCTATAAAAATATATGGATTCTGTGTGTTCACAGTATTTTTTCCATTCCTTAGTGTAGCTCAATCTTACTTTTCCTGCAAGCATTTGAAAAAAATCTTTCTATTTTGTGAAAAGTGTTGTATACTATAGAAAGTTGTTATTTTACTTTTCAGAGAAGACGAATGATCGTATCTAATTCCCGGTCCGGTTATGACAGTATAGGAACTGATAGCAGGTTTTGTCCGGGAAGCAATCCCAATAGTAAAAGAAATGTATAGAGGTAAACAGATGAGAGAGAAGTATGAATCCCTTGCTGTGGCAGATCTGAAAGAAATCGCCAAGTCAAGGGGGATTGAAGGCGTAAGTGCCATGAAAAAAGCAGAAGTTGTGGAAGCAATGCTTAAATTGGATGAAGAAGAGAAAAAACAAAGAGAGGAAAAAGAAGCAGCCCTTTCCGAACTTGACAGCGGTATCACGGCATGCGGTATTTTGGAAGTTATGCCGGACGGATTTGGATTTATTCGTTCTGCCAACTATCTTCCTGGAGAAAACGATGTGTATGTGGCACCGAGCCAGATTCGTCGTTTCGGTATGAAAACCGGTGATATCGTATCCGGTAATACAAGAATCAAGACACAGGCGGAAAAGTTCAGTGCTCTTTTATTTGTAAAATCCATCAACGGTTACAGTCCGGACGAAGCATCCAGACGCTATTGCTTTGAGGACATGACTCCGATCTTCCCGGATGAGAGAATCCGTTTAGAAACACCGGGATGTTCTGTTGCCATGCGTATCATGGATCTGATGAGCCCGGTTGGTAAGGGACAGCGTGGTATGATCGTATCACCGCCCAAGGCAGGTAAGACTACCTTATTAAAAGAAGTAGCCAAATCGGTTAAGGCAAACAACCCGGATATTCACCTGATCATTTTACTGATTGATGAGCGTCCGGAAGAAGTAACGGATATCCGTGAGGCGATCGAAGGACCGAATGTAGAAGTGATCTACTCCACTTTTGATGAACTGCCCGAACATCACAAACGAGTATCCGAGATGGTTATGGAACGTGCGAAACGTCTGGTAGAACACAAAAAAGATGTTATGATTCTTTTAGACAGCATTACACGTCTGACAAGAGCGTACAACCTTACCGTTCCGCCAAGTGGACGTACTTTGTCCGGTGGTCTGGACCCGGCAGCATTACATATGCCCAAGAAATTCTTTGGTGCGGCAAGAAATATGCGTGAGGGCGGAAGTCTTACGATTCTGGCAACGGCACTTGTGGATACCGGAAGCAAGATGGATGACGTAGTATACGAAGAATTCAAAGGTACCGGTAATATGGAAATGGTGCTGGATCGTAAATTGTCCGAAAAACGCGTATTCCCGGCTATTGATATCCCCAAATCCGGTACCCGTAGAGAAGACCTTCTTCTTAGTAAGGAAGAACTGGAAGCCATCAATACGATTCGTAAGGCGTTTAACGGTATGAAAGCGGATGAGGCAGTGGACAAGGTGATTGATATGTTCAGCCGGACGAAAAATAATGATGAGTTTGTCATTATGTCAAAAAAAGTGAAACTTTTTTAAAAAGAACTTGCATAGAGACTATTCCTATGCTACAATAAACAAGCTGTTCTTGGATGAACAGTAGAGGATGAGAACAAAATAATAGTTGGAAATTATTATAGAGAGGTGAAATCATGAGAGAAGGAATCCATCCTGAATATTATCAGGCAACTGTAACATGCAACTGTGGCAATACTTTTGTAACAGGTTCTACAAAACCTGAGATCCACGTAGAAGTTTGTTCTAAATGTCATTCATTCTACACAGGTCAGCAGAAAGCAGTAAGAGCTGATGGACGTATTGATAAGTTCAACAGAAAATACGGTGTTAAATAAGTTATGCCAAAAGGTTGAGGTTTTATATCTCAACCTTTTTTACAAGGTTCCTAAATGGTAAACGTGACGATGTTTGGTTACTTATGGAAGTCGCTTATTAGAAATGAGGATATATATGGCAAGAAAAAAAGGAATTTGTCCGTCCGGTATCGGCGGTCAGGCAGTGATCGAAGGCGTTATGATGAAAAATCAGGATCTGTATGCGGTTGCTGTACGCAAGCCGGATGGCAGGATTGAGATCGATACAGAGGAATATCATGGGATCCTTCACGGAAGCAGGATCAAGAAGATCCCTTTTATCCGTGGTGTGTTCAATTTTGTGGACTCACTGATTCTTGGCATGCGCACACTGACCTATTCCGCATCTTTTTACGAGGATGATAGTGCAGCAGAGACCAAGACGGATAAGGCCATGGGAAAAGTATTTGGTGAAAAAGCAGAGAAGGTGATGATGGGCTTTACGGTAGCCCTTTCCATCGTGCTTGCAGTGGCGATATTTATGATCCTTCCTTATTTTTTATCTTCCCTGTTTGAAAAATATGTGAGAAATACCTCCCTGCTTGCATTGATAGAGGGTGTGATCCGTATTACGATCTTTTTGCTCTATGTGGTTGCCATTTCTTTGATGCAGGATATCAAACGTGTGTATATGTATCATGGAGCAGAGCACAAATGCATCAATTGCATCGAGCATGGGCATGTTTTGAATGTTCACAATGTAAAACGTTCTTCCCGCCTTCACAGAAGATGCGGAACCAGTTTTTTACTTATCGTTATGATCGTCAGCGTAGTTTTGTTTATTCTGATCCGTGTGGAAAATCCGGTTATGAGACTGGGACTGCGCCTGTTACTGATTCCGGTTATTGCAGGAATCTCTTATGAGATCATCCGTCTTGCCGGAAGAAGTGAAAACCCGATCGTGAAACTGATCTCGGCTCCGGGACTTGCTTTGCAGAAATTAACCACGAAAGAACCGGATGAAGAGATGATCGAAGTGGCGATCTGCTCTGTAGAAGCCGTATTTGACTGGAAGAGTTTTCTTGGCGAACATTTTGATTACGAAGAATATAAGAAGCCGGCAGCAGATGCACAAAATGACGAGGAAGCGTATGAATCGTAAGGAAGCATACGAATTTGGCATTCGTCGTTTACAGGAAGCCGGAATAGAAGAATATAAAAGTGATACCCTGCTTTTACTGGATGGAATCTGTCATATCAGTCGAAACGATCTTCTGATCCATGGGGATGACGAATTATCCGATGAATTGGGTGAGGCTTATGAGAAAGCACTGGATAAGCGCTGCGAAAGGATTCCGGTGCAGTATATCACGGGTGTGCAAAATTTCATGGGACTTGATTTTGCAGTCAATGAACAGGTTTTGATTCCCCGCTTTGATACGGAGATTTTAGTAGAAGAAGTCATGAAATACCTTCATGATGGTTTTTACATTCTGGATATGTGTACGGGGAGTGGCTGTATCTTATTAAGCCTGCTTCATTATTCCAATGACTGTGTGGGAATTGGGGTGGATATTTCAGAGGATGCCCTTCTTGTGGCAGAACACAATGCCAAACGTCTGGGAATCGAGGCCTCCTTTTTACAGAGTGATCTTTTTGAAAAAGTAACCGGAACGTACGATATCATTGTGTCCAATCCACCATACATCCGCAGTGATGTGATTCCAACGCTGATGGAAGAGGTCAGGGAACATGAACCCATTCTTGCTTTGGATGGGATGGAAGATGGTCTTTCTTTTTACAGGAGGATCGTACAGGAAAGCAGACAGTATTTAAACGGCGGCGGAATGCTCTTTTTTGAGATTGGTTATGATCAGGGAAAAGCGGTGCATGATCTGATGGAGGAAAACGGCTACCAAAATGTGACAGTGCTCAAAGATTATGCAGGACTTGACCGTGTTGTATATGGATATAAGTAGAGGAGAGAAGCATGTTTGACAAATTAGAGGACTTAGTACAGCGATTTGAGGAAGTGTTAAATGAACTCAGTGAGCCTTCTGTAACGAGTGACCAGAAGCGGTTTACGGCACTTATGAAGGAGCAGAGTGATCTGACTCCCATCGTGGAAGCATATAAAGAGTATAAACAGTGTAAACAGGATATTGAGGACAGTCTTGCTTTATTGGATGAAGAAACCGATGAAGATATGAGAGACATGTTAAAGGAAGAATTGGCAACAGCCAAGGACAGAGTGGAAGAACTGGAAAATCATATGAAGATTTTACTTCTTCCCAAGGATCCTAATGATGATAAGAACGTTATCGTGGAAATCCGTGCCGGTGCCGGTGGGGATGAAGCGGCATTGTTTGCAGCCGAAATATATCGTATGTACGTGCATTATGCGGAGAGCAGACGCTGGAAGGTCGAAACGATGGAAATGGAAGAAATCGGTATCGGTGGTATGAAGAATGTTACCTTTATGCTTTCCGGGGCAAGCGTTTACTCCATTATGAAATATGAATCCGGTGTACACCGCGTGCAGCGGGTTCCGGAAACAGAATCCGGCGGACGTATTCACACATCCACGATCACGGTAGCGGTGATGCCGGAAGCAGAAGAAGTGGATGTTAACATCGATGAAAAAGATATCCGTATTGATGTCTGTCGTTCTTCGGGAGCCGGTGGACAGTGTGTCAACACAACGGACTCCGCAGTACGATTAACCCATATTCCAACCGGAATCGTGATCTACAGCCAGACGGAAAAATCACAGATTCAGAACCGTGCCAAAGCATTTGCGCTTCTTCGTACCAAACTGTACGATCTGGAGTTACAGAAAGCGCATGATGCAGAAGCAGAACTCCGTAAGAGTCAGGTCGGAACCGGCGACCGTTCCGAGAAGATCCGTACTTACAATTTCCCGCAAGGACGTGTAACGGATCACCGCATCAACCTTACTTTGTACAAATTGGATAAAATCATGGATGGCGACATTCAGGAGATCGTAGATGCCTGCATCGCAGCCGACCAGGCAGCCAAACTGGCTAAGATGAATGAGAATTAACTTTATACCAACAACCTGTTATGTAGGAATACCAAAGCCGGACCTATTGTGGGTCCGGCTTTTCGTATCGGTTATTGCAAAGAGTGGTAAAAAAACACGTTTCAATGAGGGGATGCGTCCATTTTTAAGACATACGCATATAAAATCTATAATAAAATTATCGTGTCAATACGTTATGGAGATAAAAACGTGGCACGAAAAGAAGAGCAGGAAACACAGAATATCATTGGAGATAATGTAAGAAAATACAGGTTGAAGAAACATCTGAGTCAGAATCAGTTATCCATTCGTCTGGAAACGTACGCAATTTATATTTGCAGGGGATCCATATCCAGAATTGAAAAACATAAACGCAGGGTAACGGATTTTGAACTGAAAGCATTGGCGGAGATACTCTGTGTCACAGTAGGGGAAATGTTTGAGGCAGATCAGGGGAAGCATGAAGAAGAATATATTGATAATAGACCGGGATGACACGCAGATCAGGCGTATTGCGGCTTTTGTAAGGGAAGCAGCCGTACACATGGGATGCAGAGTGGATATCTTTGGGACGTCCGGCCTGGAAGAAGCGGGAAGAATAGCAGAGGAAAATGATTTGGATCTTCTGGTTACGGATGTGGTTTTGAACGGAAAAGAAAAAGAAGAATATCCCGGCATTGCATGGACGAACCAACTTCGTAAATGTGACAGATATGCGATGTTACCCATTATTTTTATAGCGTCGGATGAAAAACCAAGGGAATATGCCAACCGGGAAATCAATTGTCTTGGCTATCTTCCGCGGAAGTTTGATGAAAGCAGGCTGAGGCGTCTTTTGGGGAAAGGCATGCTAAATACCACGCCGCGGGAAGAAGAACGTTATGTGATGATCAGGACGCAGGGAGTGATTTACCCACTGCGTATGAAGGAAATTCTGTATGCAGAAACCGTAAACCGGATTCTTTATATTTACAGGTCGGATGGAACAATCTTACGGGTGCCCCATAAGACACTGGGGAATCTGCAAAAAGAACTGGCTTCGCGGTATATGGTTCAGTCGAGTAAGAGTATGTTAATCAATAGCTTTTGCATTGATAAGGTGGAGCACAAAGATAATTCACTTGTATTACAGATGGGTGAGACAAAACTGTTTGTTGGAAAAAAATATCTGGAGCAGATTCAACAGAGCATCACCAAAATTGAACCACGTTATGTATTGAAATAGTAAGTTTTCTTTTTAAAGTTAACAAAATGTTTACACTTTAGACGGATATATGTCTGAATTTACTGATAAAATAAGAATACGTCATAAGGTTTTTGTGAGGATTGCACATGAAAAAAGCCCAAAGGTATTTTCTTTTATCAGCAACGGCTCTTGCCCTCATGCTCAATGCGGCAGCATGGAAGAGTCAGGCATTTTGTGATTTTTATGTTGCGAATATTTTTCCAATCTGGCTTAACACTTACGGGAAATGGACGAGTGTGTTTCCTTTTTCGGTTGGAGAAGTCATGATCGTGCTGGCAGTGACATTATTGAGTATTTTCATAATGTCGGGGCTTGTTGCGGTCATTTTTTTTACTGTTAATAAATGGAAACAAAAACACGGCGCATTAGTCGAGTCCGATCTTAGAAAATACGATGTCTATAAACGGTGCTGTCGTATTTACCGGATGATCTGTGCCAATATTTTTGTTGTGATCCTGTGGATAATAACGTTAAATTGTTTTATTCTGTATCATTGTTCTTCTTTTGAAGAAAAATACTGGAATAATATGGTAAAGTCAACGGAAGATTATACAGTGGAAGAACTGGCCATGCTGCGTGATTTTGTTGTCACAAGAGCCAATCAGTATGCAAGGATGATGGAGCGGGATGAAAATGGTCTGGTCACATACGATGGCAATATGGAACAGGAAGCGATCACGGCGATGAACAATCTGGGGCAGAGTTATCCTCAGCTTGCCGGCTTTTATACAACGCCGAAAAAAATAGCAGCGTCCGAGTTTTTAAGCCAGCAGTATATGAAGGGCTATTATTTTCCGTTTTCCATGGAAGCCAATTACAATGATGTGATGTACATTATGAGCAAGCCGGCAACGATGTGTCATGAACTGGCACATACCAAGGGATTTATTTATGAGGACGAAGCCAATCTGATCGCCTTCCTTGCCTGCTTACATTCGGACGATATTGTGTTTCAGTACAGTGGCTATCTGTCCGTGCTGACCTACATTGACAATGATTTTATTGCATCCATTGATCATAATACGGCGGTGTACAATTCACATGTAAAGATTTCGCCACAGGTAAAAAAGGATAGGGTTTTTCTGACAGAGGATGCCTGGACCAAGGTGGAAAAAAAGGCAGTGGTCAGCACCAAAACCGTAAAAAAAGCCAGCAACACCTTTACCAATACCACCCTTATTTTAAACGGAATCGAACAGGGAAGTGCCTCTTATGGGGAAGTGGTCGGTCTTTTGATGGATTATTATATGTGCATGGAAGATGACAGAATGCAGACAGAGTACATGGTCACGGCACAGGGCGAGTAAATATTGTGCTTCCTTTTATTGTGTGATAAAATATAGCGGCATTGATAAAGCACAGGAAAAGAGGAGAATTATGAAAACAAAGATTTTTATAGATGGCAGTGAGGGCACAACGGGCCTTAGGATATATGAACGTTTTGAAGGAAGGGACGATGTCGAATTATTAAAGATTTCATCCGATTTAAGAAAGGATCCGGCGGAAAGAAAAAGGCTGATCAATGAATCCGATATTACGTTCCTGTGTCTGCCGGATGCAGCCGCAAAGGAGTCCGTCAGTCTTGTGGAAAATGATCATGTGACGATTATTGATACGTCAACAGCACATCGTACCGAGGAAGGCTGGGCCTATGGTTTTGCAGAGTTGTCAAAGACACACAGGGATAAGATCAAAAACGGTAAGCGTATTGCGGTGCCGGGGTGTTATGCGACCGGTTTTATTTCCCTGGTCTACCCGATGATCGCAAAGGGCATTATGCCTGCGGATTATCCGGTCAGTGCGTTTGGCCTTTCCGGATACAGCGGAGCCGGTAAAAAAGCAATTGCAGCCTATGAGGCAGAAGAAAGACCAAGGGATTATGATGCGCCAAGAGAATATGCGCTTGGGCAGCAACACAAACATTTAAAAGAAATGCAAAAGATTACGGGACTGACCAGAACGCCTTTATTTTCTCCCATTGTCTGTGACTATTACAGTGGAATGGTGATGAGCGTGCCGGTATATACCGATCTGTTACAGGGAACGCAGACGGTGGAGAGTATACATAAAATGTTCTCCGAGTTTTATGCAGGGGAAAAGTTTATAAAAGTAATGCCCCTGGATGCAGAAGCGGGAGAAGGCAATATGTTAGCCGGTAATGCCTGTTCAGGCTGGGACGGACTCCGTATTTTCGTAACGGGCAATGAAGACCGCATCGTGCTCTCTTCCCAGTTTGATAATTTGGGGAAAGGAGCTTCCGGTGCAGCGATCCAGTGCCTGAATATTGTACTTGGCTGTGAGGAAGACAAAGGACTTTGTTTATAAATGAAAGAGAAATGGGAACAGAATAAAGAATTGTATCGGAAGATTTTCTTTATCATTCTTCCGATTGTGATACAGAACATCTTAAGTGCTGCGGTGAATTCGGCGGATGTTCTGATGTTAAATTATGTGGGACAGGATTCCCTGTCCGCCGGTTCACTGGCAACGCAATATGGCTCCATAGCTTTTATGGCGTTTTACGGAATCGGCAGTGGGGTGACGATGTTAAGTGCCCAGTACTGGGGAAAAGGCGATATAAAGACCATCCACAAAGTAGAGGGGATTGCAATGCGGTTCTCTCTTCTGTTTGCGCTGATTATGGCACTGGCATCCCTTACGATACCGGAGCTGATGATGCGTCTGTTTACCAATGAAGAGGTATTGATTCGGTTAGGGGCGCAGTATCTTCGTGCAGTAGCTCCCTGCTTTCTTTTCTGGGCGGTGACGGAAGTATATTTATCCGTACTGCGAAGTGTAGGAAGGGTCAGTATCTGTACGATTATTGATGGTTCGGCATTGTTGACCAATGTATTTTTCAACGCAACATTCATTTTTGGCCTGTTTGGAGCACCGAAACTGGGTATTGTCGGTGTGGCTCTCGGCACGACGATTTCAAGAGGAGTTGCACTGCTGTTGTGTATTCTGGTGTCTGTTCGTTCTAAAAATGTCAAAATGGCGGTACGGCCTGTTTTTGAAAGCCATCCGCAGTTGTTAAAGGATTTCATGAGCATGGCGCTTCCGGCGATTGCCAACGACATGATCTGGAACCTTGCGTTTACCATGTATTCCGTTATTTTGGGACACATGGGTTCGGATGCGGTTGCTGCCAATTCCATTGTCAGTGTGGTGCGTAATCTTGGCTGTGTATTCTGCTATGCCATTGGAAGTGCTGCCGGCATTGTGGTCGGACAGATTCTTGGTGAAAATAAGATCGAAGAGGGTAAAAAAGCCGGTCGCACGATGCTTCGGCTTGCCGTCGGAAGTGGTATTGTGGGCGGATTGATCGTACTGATTCTGATTCCGTTTGCGATGGATTATGCCATGCTTACGGATCAGGCACTGAAGTATCTTCGGTTTATGCTCTATGTCAATGTATATTACATCATGGGAACGGCGGTCAACAGTACGTTGATATCCGGTGTGTTCCGTGCAGGTGGCGACAGTCGCTTCGGTTTTATCTGTGATACCATTGACATGTGGTGTTATGCCGTGCCGCTTGGTTTTCTTGCGGCGTTTGTCCTGAAACTTCCGGTAGAAGCCGTGTACTTTTTGCTTTGTACGGATGAGTTCGTAAAATGGCCGTGGGTCTTTAAACGGTTCTACAGTTATAAATGGGCAAAAAATATTACCAGAGACAATATACAATAAGAAAAATAAAAACACCTTAGTACAGGATAGGTACCAGGGTGTTTTTTGTGCAATGGGAAATTTCTTTGAAATAACCTATTGCACAATAAACACTCCGTGAGGATGCGCACGCTTTTGCATAGGTAGAATGTCGCTAAAAGCGACGCAAAAGCGGCGCTAGAGTTTCGCAAGCGAAGCCTATTTTTCATATTATCTGGATTCGGGGGAACCGTCATTGCTGCGATCCTTTTTGTATTCCGTCGGTGTCATATGAAGATAGCGTTTAAATACTTTATTAAAATAACTGATATTGCCAAATCCGACCGTGATTGCCAGATTGGAGATGCTTGTGGCATCGGGATCCTGCTGTTTGATCAGCTTAGCGGCATAGAAGATACGGTATTTCAGCAGATACTCAAACGGTGTCTGGCGAAGAACACGCTGAAAACAGCGACAGCATTCACTTTTGCTGATGTGAATGGAACGGGCAATATCATCCAGCGTGATCGGGTCTGCAAAATGCTGCTCAATGTAGAGAATGGCATCTTTGATGCGCTGCTCGTCGTTGATGATCCTTTTGGATTTGATGATCATGGAGGATTCGTCACGCGGTATTTTTAGGATCTCGTTCCACATCATGCAGACCTTGGCTTTACAGAGCAGTTCATAGCCGTAGTGTCCTTGTGTGTAATGATCCTGAATCTGTTTCATGTAGTCGATGACGGGAAGGGTATAGGGATCCTCGTCTTTTAAAATCAGGTATTTCATATGCGGATTTTCGGAAATCGGGCTCAGATATTTGACGGACAGAGCTGCGCTTCCATAGCCGAATATCAGGGCGGGATGGAATACAACGGAGAAAAATACGGCATCGTAGCCTTCCACCCGGTGAAAAGCGTGGAGCACATTCTGATTCACAAAAATGCCCTGCCCCGGTGAAAGAATAATGGACTCATCATCCACCATGGCCTCTACCTTTCCTTCTAACATATAGATCATCTCAATCTCCGGATGCCAGTGCCAACGGATTAATTTCAAATATACCTGTGAGAGTGTAACCGGATAAACCATGACCGGAAATTCCAGATTGCCATGGATTTTCAACTCTTGAAGATCCTTGCCGACCGGGACCGCATCCCGTTCCACATCGGTTATTTCTCTCATATCTTCTAAAATCATTTGTCTTAGTCCCCTTGTCTGTATGATCGGTCATACTTCCCATAGCGGATCGTTTGCTCCGTTTGTATTAAAATCCATTCTACCATATTATGCGGTCGGAAAAAAGGGAATACAAACGAAAAAAAATATGTTATAATATGTCAGGTTCTGTCCGCAGCATAAAGATGGACAAATAGATAACCGGGGGACTATACGTATGAAGGGAAAAAGAAAAGGCAGAATATATAAATTGCTGGCAGTGCTGGGAATGATCGCACTGCTTTGTCCGAGGGCGGAGAGGGTTTATGCAGCACCGGAGACTTCCACAACGGGCAGTATTACGATTCAGTTAAGTGAACTAAATGCAGAAAATTCCAACAAAGAGGGTGTAAAATTTACTTACTATCAGGTTGGTACATGGGATACTACATTTGAGAAGTGGAAATTGGTTGATGCATTATCCGGAACCAATGTTGATTTCTCTGCT
>CAYLSH010000002.1:42071-63097 GCA_964386235.1 uncultured Lachnospiraceae bacterium
CTCTTGGCATGTATCTGATGATTCCGGAAGAGAATAATAATTACGGAGTTATGTCCCCGTTTTTGGTAGGGCTGCCCGGCAGTGCAAATGGCTCTTATTCCTATGCGATTACGGTTAATCCGAAGGCAAAAGCAAATCAAAAGCCTGGTGAGCCACCGGCAACACCAACGACACCAACGCCATCTGCGGGCAATGGGGGCAGTGGTGGTTCTTCTTCGGAAGAAGAAAGCAGTACGCCGGCTCCGGTTCAGAAAGAAAAGCAGGCAGCTGTTATACAACCTCTGTTGACAACCGTTCCGGTGCAACCTCGTGTAAGTGTACCAAGAAGCGTGGATCATCTGACACCGGAGAAAGAGTTTATTGAGGAAACTGTAAACGAAGAAACTGCCGAAGCACCGGTGGAAGAAGAAACAATAGAAACAGAGACGGAGACAGAAGTGCCGGAAACGACATTGCAGGAGAATCCGGACGATGGAGACGGCATCCCGGCATTGCCCGTGGTTGTTGGCGTAGTTTCCCTGGGCGCAGTTGCAGGTGGTGGTAGTTACCTGTTTACGGTACTCCGAAGAAGGAAATAAATTACTATGGAATGGATTAAGAAAAACCGGACGACACTTATCCTTGTGGTACTTATTCTGACCGGAATCGGGCTGATTGCCTATCCGACTCTCAGCAACCTGTGGTATTCAAAGCAGCAGTCAGAAAGCATCACGGCATATGTGGAAAACGAATCGGACGGTAGTTATGAACGCAGCCTTGCATTGTTAGAAGAGGCGGATGCGCACAATGAAGAAGTGGGAAAAAACGGAATCGACTGGGTTTTGTCCGAAGAAGAAATGGAAGAATACAATGCGTATCTGAAGATGGATGAAAGCGATATCATGTCCTATATTGAGATTCCGGCAATTGACTGTATGCTACCGATCTATCACGGAGTGAGTGAAGCGGTTTTACAGGTTGGTGTGGGGCATATGGAGGGTAGTTCTCTTCCGGTGGGAGGAGCAAGTTCCCACTGCGTTTTGTCAGGACACTGTGGTCTGCCCAGTGCCAGGCTTTTTACCGATCTGGATCAGTTAAAAGAAGGAGATCAATTTACACTTCATACACTGGGAAGGACGCTGATCTATGAAGTGGATCAGATCAGTGTGGTGGAACCCACGGATTTTTCCAAATTGCAGATAGAAGAGGGAAAGGACTATTGTACTCTGATTACCTGTACACCGTACGGCATCAATTCACACCGCCTCTTAGTCAGAGGAAAGAGAGCGCTTGTAGCGGATTGATTATTGCAGCCGGAAAAAAGGTGCATTCTTCGACAGACCGGAGCATAGATTGAAAAAAATGCTTTGGGGTTATGAATGGACAATGAAAAACTGGATGCCATTTTAAATCTTTCTCTGGAGACGGAAGAAAGTATAAGAGCCAAATCCGATATCCTAAATAATGGATATGATCGGGAAAACAGTATTTGGGAAGTGATTGTCAAATACAATGGGGACATTTCTTTTTTGGAACAGGAAGTAGAATCCTTAGAACTATTGTTAAACGGATATGCCATTATGCAGGCATCCCGTGTGCAGTTAGAACGTGTGTTGGATGTACCGCAGATTGAGTATGTGGAAATTCCTAAGAGCCTTGTGTTTGACGCATACAGGGAAAAACAGTTATCCTGCGTCCTGCCTCTTAGTGTGGGAGCGCAGGGATTGCGCGGAGAGGGGATTCTGATTGCGGTGATTGATTCGGGTATCCAATATCTTTTACCGGATTTTCAAAATGAAAACGGCAGCCGGATTCTGTATTTGTGGGACCAGTCCATAGAAACGGATGAGACGGCCGGTTTTTTGCCACCGGAAGGTTTTCAAAAAGGCGTGGAATTTACAAAAGAACAGATCGATCAGGCGATATCGGCAGCAGCCGGTTCCCGGACAGGAGCAACTGTTTCGGGACAGGCGGCTGCTTTTTTGATAGTACCGTCCACGGACAGAAGCGGGCATGGAACCGCTGTTACCGGAATTGCTGCAGGGAGTGCGGCTTCGCCCCTTTATCAGGGGATGGCTCCGGAGAGTGAACTGCTGATCGTAAAACTGGGCGAAAATCATGGGATGGGACGTTCCAAGGCCGGAGATCAGAATTTTCCGCTGACAACGGATCTGATGCGTGCCATTACCTATGTGGTTTTAAAGGCGGAAGAGATTGGCAGACCCGTGGCAATCAATATCAGCATCGGAGATACTTATGGTGCCCATGATGGCACCTCGCTGTTGGAACGTTTTGCAGATGCAGCTTGTGAAAAAGGCAGAAACGTGATTTGCATCGGAAGTGGCAACGAAGCGGTAAGTGCCGGGCACAGAAGGGTTCGCTTAGTAGAAATCACGGAAGGAAACCGCGGCATGGAAAGGGTGGAACTGGCCGTTGCAGACAACGAAAGGAGCGTGAATGTTCAGATCTGGAAAAACTATGTGGATGTGATAACCCTTTCCCTGACAGCACCCGGCGGGGAACGTTATGGAATCGATTTGTCGCGCTCCGGCAAACAGGAATGGCAGATTCAGAACACAAGGGTGTTAATCTATGTCAGTCCGCCCGTTCCCTATTCGGTAAACGAGGAAATCTTTTTGGATTTTATCCCCACACAGGAGTATATCGACGAGGGTATATGGACTTTCGAACCGTCGTGGGATCCTAATGGCGGTCAGGATGTCCATTTTTTCTTACCCAATGGAGCGGTGCGAAATACAGGCACCCGATTTTTACAGCCGGATCCGTATCTGAGCATGACGATTCCGGCATTTGCTTCACGGGCAGTTACGGTGGGCGCGTACGATGGAGTATTAAATGCGGCGGCGGATTTTTCGGGAAGGGATCGTTACTTCGATGGGACGGAGCGGGCTTTTTTTGCAACAAATGTGAAGCCTGATCTGGCTGCGCCCGGAGTGGATATCTTAGCACCTGCTACGGATGGCGGATACCGCTCTTTTACCGGCACTTCTTTTGCAACTCCCATTGTGACGGGGAGTGCGGCGCTTTTATTGGAGTGGGGGATTGTGAGAGGGAATGATCCTTTCTTATACGGGGAAAAAATAAAGGCGTTTTTGCGCAGGGGTGCGGTTCCGTTTTTGGATGGGCGCCCGGTTCCGAATGCAGTAACCGGCTACGGAAAACTATGCCTGTCAGAAAGTATTCCGAAAATAACGGACTGATTTTGGCAATTTTTTGAAAAAACATCTAGAATATTAAGTACATTTGTACTATAATTGTCTCATATGGTATTTTGGGAGGGAAAATGGTGGAACAGAACGGCTTGTTTCAGTTTTCAATAGATAATATCCTGGAAATATTGCTCATTTTTGAGGAAAATGCCACCATATTGTATGCCAACAAAACGGCGGAACGCATATTGGAATATCGTGATCATCTGCCGGGGCAGAGGATGGATACGATTTTCCCGGGTATTTTTGAATTACAGGATGGGAAGGTGACCTTTCAACTGACAGAAGACGGCGATACGGTCAGTGTAATGGCATATCGTGAGAACCGCACCTGTTTTCCGGCAGAAGTCAGACTGCTTTCCTATGAAGATCCCCTGAAAGCGTGGGAGGCCAACGAGGACAGCAGGCGTTTATACATATTGACAGGATATGACAGTTCGACGAGACATCTTCTTGAAAAGCAGGTAAGCAATGCGGACAGAGAAGTGGAGGATGCTCAGAAAGTCAAGTCGGAATTTGTAGCCAATGTAACACACGAACTCAGGACACCGGTTAATGGGATCCTTGGCAATACACAGGAACTTCTCAGGGGAGAAACGGACCATGAGAAGCACAAGAGACTGGAGATGATCGAGCGCGGCTGTCGGGATATGCATGCGCTGATCAATAACATTCTTGATTTTTCCAAACTGGAAGCGGGCAAATTTACATTGGAACTGCGCCGGTTTGATTTTCGCAATATGATTGATTATGTAAAAGGCAATCACAGCAGCCGGATTACGGAAAAGGGGCTTGATTTTTCCGTGACGGTATCGCCGGATGTGCCGGAATGCGTGATTGGGGATGAACTGCGCATCGTACAGGTGTTAAATAATCTGATCTCCAATGCTTACAAGTTTACGACAGTTGGCGGGATTCATGTGGAGGTCCTTAGTACATCACAGTCAAATAACCGGGTGGAATTGTTTTTCCTTGTGATGGATACCGGCATCGGGATTGCCAAAAAGGACCATGATAAATTGTTCAGAAGTTTTTCCCAGGTGGATGCGAGCATATCCAGAAGATACGGCGGCACCGGACTGGGACTGAATATCTGCAAGCAACTGGTAGAGACGATGGGTGGCAGTATTCATGTGGACAGCGAAGAAGGAAAGGGCTCTACCTTTTCCTTTAACATATGGCTGGAACTTCCCAAAGAATGCGAGAATTGCACGAAGGACTGTGAACCGCACGCAGACGTTACGGATTATGTGCCTACTGTTGCACCAAAAGAAAGCAGGGACATTATTCTGGAAAAATTAAGTGCATTGACAGCAGGACAGATCAGTGACAAGGTCTGGAAATACGGCGAAGCAGAAAACAAAGCAGAGATAGAAAAGAAAATGTCAAAACTGATTCTCAGTGTGGAGATGGAAAACTGGGAAAAGGCGGAAATGTTTGCAGAAACAGTAAAGCAGTTAGTGGAGGAAGCTCCGAGAGAAGTGAAAAGTGCAGCACTTCGTATGAAGATGGCGGTACAAAAAGGGGATTATGACAAAGCTACAGCAGCATATGAAATATTACAGGAGATGATCGGTCAGTAGTTTTGTTAAGGGGATAGAAGAAGGCCGGTCGTGGAGGTCTACATGGCAGAAGGCAAGGCAAGAGAGATTCCGCGTATATTGATTGTAGATGATGTGGAAGCCAATCGGTTTGTTTTACGGGACATCATATCGGACATGGGATACCAGCCTGTTTTGACGGAGAATGGTTCCCAGGCTCTTAAGATGACGCAGCATATCAAACCACAGCTGATTATTTTAGATATTGCGATGCCGGAGATGGATGGATATGAAGTCTGCCAGAAATTAAAGGCAGATCCCCAGATGCGGGAAATACCCATTATTTTTATTTCGGCATTTGATGAACCGTCCGATATTGTAAAAGGATTTGCACTCGGCGGAGAAGATTACATTACCAAACCTTTTATTCCCGAAGTGGTCAAAGCCCGAGTGGGGATGCATTTAAAATTAAACGAAGCCAATCAGGAAATGGCGGAATTAAACCGCCAGCTCCAGTCAGCTGTCAGTGAACAGTTGCGTCAGATGGAGATGGAAAGAAGAAGCGTACTGTATGCCCTGATTCGTGTGGCGAGGGAAAATGCCAGTTATGATGAGGCACATATGGAACGCCTTAGTTACAACTGCCGGAAACTGACGGAGGCGATGCAGTTGTCCACGGTATTCGGGCATCTGATATCGGACAGTTATATCGATACGATCGAGTTGGCGGCACCGTTGTGTGATCTGGGTAATATGGCGATTTCGACGGATATTTTACAAAAGCAGGAAAGCCTTACCAAGGAAGAACTGGCGGTTATGCGTACGCACACCGTGATCGGAGCAAGGATTTTAAGGGATGTTGGGGCTGCCGGCAATGATAACGGATTTATCCGTATGGCAGTGGAAATTGCCAATTACCATCATGAAAGCTGGGATGGAAGCGGATACCCGGAGGGGAAGAAGGGGGAAGCGATTCCTCTTTCGGCACAGATTGTATCGGTGGTGAGTGCCTATTGTGCCCTGACGGAAAAACGAACATACAGAGGGGCTTTTGACCAGAAAGAAGCCCTGGCGATCATGGAAGAAGATGGGGATAAGAAATTCAATCCCGAGATTTTCTGGATATTAAAAAAGATCGTTCGGCAGTTACATTAGTATAAAGAAGGCATTCATAGTATGACGCAGGAAGAGTTTATGAGGATATGCCGCTTTGTCAAGGATCGTTACGGGATCGATATGATCCGGAAAAAAGAGATCGTGCAGGGACGGCTGGATAATTACATACATGCCAATGGTTTTTTAAATTACATGGATTACATGAATGCGGTTGAGTCGGATGCGACGGGCAGGTGGGAAAGAGAACTGGTCAATATTCTGACCACCAACCACACTTTTTTCATGAGGGAGTTTGAACATTTTGACTATCTGCGTCAGGTGGTTTTGCCCTATTTGAAACAAAAAGAAGCAGGGAGAAGGGATCTCTGCATCTGGTGCGGGGCAGCTTCTACAGGACAGGAGCCGTATATGCTTGCCATGCTCTTAAAGGACTATTTCGGACTGGAGCATGAGATGTGGGATACCAAGGTTCTTGCGACGGATATTTCCACAGAAGTGCTTGGACAGGCACAAAAAGGAATCTATGAGAAGGAACAGATAGAAGCGCTGCCGGATTCCTGGAAGAGACGCTTTTTGAAAAGTGTAAATGGCGGTGCACAATATGAGATCAATAAGGAAATCAAGGATGAGGTATTGTTCCGCCAGTTCAATCTGATGGATCCGTTTCCTTTTAAGAGAAAAATGCACATCGTGTTTTTAAGGAATGTGATGATTTATTTTGATAAGGAAACCAAACAGGAACTGATTGGAAAGGTGTATGATGCGATGGAGCCGGGCGGATATTTGTTTATCGGCAGAACGGAAACGATTGATCGCAGCGAGGTGCCTTTTAGGCTGATACAGCCATCCATATTCCGGAAATAGAGAGGAGCAGATTATGCGTAAGATACGAGTGCTTGTGGTGGAAGATTCTCTCATGTTTCGAGATCTTTTGGTAAAAAATCTGAATGCCGATCCGGGCATTGAGGTAGTGGCAACGGCAAACGATCCCTTTGAAGCCAGGGATGCGATTATAGAATACAAACCGGATGTTATGACACTGGACATTGAACTTCCCAGGATGAACGGGATTGAGTTTTTGAAAAAACTGATGCCGCAGTATCCGATTCCGGTTGTTATGATCAGTTCCTTAAGCGACAAGGTATTTGATGCCATGAGTGCGGGAGCGGTTGACTTTGTGGCAAAGCCCATGAATGCCACAAAACAGCAGTTGGAGACTTTTATGCGCCATGACCTGGCGGTCAAGGTAAAGATTGCATCCATTGCCAAACTGGGCAGTTTTAAGAAAGCACCGCTTGAGATGCCGGGACAGGCACTGGGGCAGAACGTAGGAGATAAGATTATCGCCATCGGAGCATCCACCGGCGGAACGGAAGCCATTGAGAATGTGATCCGCGAATTTAAAAGTGACATTCCGGGTGTGGTGGTGGTGCAGCATATGCCACCGGGATTTACCCAGATGTATGCAAAACGTTTGAACGAACAGTGCAATGTCATGGTGAAGGAGGCCAAAACAGGCGATATTGTTACCCGCGGACAGGTCCTGATTGCACCTGGCGGAGAGGCTCATATGCAGGTGGTAAAGATCAATGGCAATTATCAGGTGGTAATCAGAAAAGCACCACGGGTAAATGGGCATTGCCCCTCCGTGGATGTATTGTTTCAGTCCGTTGCCAAGGCGGCGGGTAAAAATGCGGTCGGTATTATACTGACCGGGATGGGCGCGGATGGCGCTAAAGGACTTCTTGCCATGCGGGATGCGGGTGCAAGAACCATAGGACAGGATGAATCTACCTGTGTGGTATATGGTATGCCGAAAGTAGCATATGACATACGGGCAGTGGAATATCAAGAAAAATTGCCGGATATTGCGAAGAGAACATATATGATTCTTGGCAAAATGTAAAGGCAGAAAGGGGACAGGTATATGAAGATATTATTAGCGGAGGATGATTTTGTTACCAGAAAGTTTATGACAGGTTTTCTATCCAAGTACGGTGAATGTGATGTGACGGTGGATGGCATGGAAGCAGTGGATGCTTTTATGATGGCACTTGAGGACGGCGAACCCTATGATCTTGTCTGTCTTGACATCATGATGCCGGTTATGGACGGCTATCAGGCACTTATGGGTATCCGTAACCTGGAAAGAGAACGGAATGTTCCAAAAGAAGAAGAAGTAAAAGTCATTATGACAACGGCATTGAATGATGAAAAAAATGTAAAGATGGCGTTTGATCTGGGATGCACGGTTTATTCCGGCAAACCGATTGACCAGGACAGATTTGAACAGGCATTGGAAAAATTTGGACTGATATAGAAAAAGAAAGGAGTTTCCCATGGCAGAAGATTTCAACACACAGGGCATGTTAGAAGTATACCTGTATGAAAATGGGCAGCTGCTGGAACGGCTTCAGGAGATCGTACTGGAATATAAGGACGAAGATGCTTTTGATGAAGAAAGTATCAATGAGATCTTTCGTGCGATGCACACCATAAAAGGATCTTCCGGCGTTATGATGTACGACGAAGTGACCCGGATAGCACACAAACTGGAAGATGTGTTTTATTATCTCAGGGAATCCAAACCGGAGAATGTTCCGCATATGGAACTGGTGGAACACGTGCTTTCGGTAGTGGACTTTATCAGCAGCGAGATGATAAAGATTGAAAACGGACAACCGGCGGATGGCAGTGCCGAAGATTATGTAAAAGACCTCGACGCCTTTTTAAACAGGATTAAGAGCGGGAAGGGAGAAGAAAAAAAAGAGATTAAGGAAAATGTACATGTGGAGCAGACACAGTTCTACATTGCACCCGTTTCTTCCGGTGCGAGTCGTTTTTACAAGATCTATATCACCTTTCAGAAGGATCTTCCCCTTGCCAATGTGCATGCCTATAAGGCGGTGTATGCATTAAAAGAACTGGCAGAAGATCTGCTTCATTATCCGGAGGATATTATTTCCAACGAAGATGCGGCGGATGAGATCTTAGAGAACGGATTTAAGATCCTTTTGCAGGCACAATGTACGATGGATGATATCCGTGGCATTATAAAAGAAGGGTATGATATCCAAAAAGTAGAGATTTACGAATGCACGGCAAAAGACTTTCAGCAGGGATTTGACAGTGTGGGCTCTGAGATCCGTATTGATACGGAAAACGGTGCGGAGGAGGCAAAGCCGCAGGAAGAAGGCGTGCCGCTTTATATAGCACCGGCTGATACACAACCGAAAGAGGCAGAGAAAAAGCCGATGGCACCCGGTGATTTTGTCATCGAATCCAAAGGACCGGGCACGGGTAAAAAACTGGCAAAGGATAAGCAGAAAAAACACGATAAGACAGCTTACATGAGTGTGGACATCCGCAAGATGGACATGCTGATGGATCTGATCGGGGAACTGGTTATTTCCGAATCCGTTGTGCTGCAGAATCCGGATCTACAGGTTCCGGGACTGAAACTGGACAACTTTAATAAAGCAGCCAGGCAGATGAAGAAGATCTCTTCCGATCTGCAAAATACCATAATGAGCATGAGAATGGTGCCGTTAACCAATACCTTCCAGAAGATGAACAGGATTGTATTTGATGTTTCCCGAAAACTCGGAAAAGAGATTGAGTTTGAAATGATCGGAGACCAGACGGAAGTGGATAAGAATGTCAGCGAACATATTTCCGACCCGTTGATGCATCTGGTCCGCAATTCCGTTGACCATGGCATTGAGATGCCGCAGGAAAGGGAAGCAGCCGGCAAGACCGAAAAAGGAAAGGTTACGTTATCGGCTAAGAACGAATCCGGTAAGATCTGGATAACGGTACAGGATAATGGAAAGGGACTTGACCGGAACAAGATTCTGGCAAAGGCACGTAAACAGGAATTGCTCGATCCGTACAAACTGGATAAGGACTATACGGACAAAGAAGTATTCCAGTTTATTACACTCCCCGGATTTTCCACCAAAGAAACCGTAACGGAGTATTCCGGAAGGGGCGTTGGTATGGACGTGGTGGTATCCAATCTTCAGGCGATCGGTGGCAGTCTTGAGATCGAAAGTGTTTTGGGACAGGGAAGTCAGATGATTATGAAGATCCCGTTAACACTTGCCATTGTGGATGGAGTGGTTATGAAAGTGGGCAAATCCTCTTTCGTGGTAGAAACCAATATCGTCAAAGAATTTATGCAGGCTAAGCAGGAAATGCTGGTGATGAAGCCGGACGGACAGGAACTGGTTATGATCCGCGGCGAATGTTATCCGGTACTGAGAGTGGGGGAATGGTATCAGTTAAGTGATTACAAATCAGATATCGAAAATGGTATGTTTGTGCTGGTACAGGTAGAAGGACAGATGGTATGTCTGTTTGTGGACAGTCTTGTCGGAAAACAGGAGATTGTAGTAAAACCAATACCCGACTACATCAAGAAAGTAAAAGGTTTATCGGGATGTACACAGTTAGGAGACGGAAGTATTGCCCTGATCTTAGATGTGGCAGCGTTAACAAAATAAAGAGAAAGGACATGGGTACATATGGACGGAAATGAAAAGCAACGGGATAAGTATGTAACGTTCAAATCAGGGAATGAATACTTTGGTCTGAAGATCGAATATGTAAATGAGATCATTGTATATCAGGAGATTACAGAGATTCCGGAAAGCGATGATTACATCAAAGGGCTGATCAACCTTCGCGGTAAGATCATTCCGGTAATAGATGTAAGAGTGCGATTCAAACAGGAACAACTTGAATACACGGACAGAACCTGTATCATTATCGTGAATGTCAATGATATTGTCGTGGGTCTGATCGTGGAAAAAATTGCAGAGGTAGTGGAGATCAAAGAAGAGGATATCCTTCCACCGCCTTCCATCGTTATCGGTGGGGATGAAAAAGTGCAGAACAAATATGTTTATGCAATCGGCAAAGTCGGGGACAGTGTAAAATTACTGGTGGATCCTGACAGAATTTTAAAAGACGAAGATCTTTCCCTTATGGAACAGGCAGTCGATGAGCATACGGAAAACAGCGCGGAAGAAGGAGAATAAGATTATGGGTAAGAATATGAAATTACGAACAAAGTTGACGAGCAGTTATATCATCCTCGAAGTGATGGTAGTGATTATCTTGTACATGGGTTACAACGGAATTACAACGATTGCCGGATTACCGGAGGCACAGCAGGCATCCTACATCACCAGATATTCCATTATCACGGCCGTGATTTTTGTGCTGATGATGGCAGTGATAGGTGCGATTTCCATTGAACTGATCAGAACATTCCGTACCAGCATGGCATCCCTGCAGGCAGCGGCAGGTGCCATGGCAAAAGGTCAGATTGATGTTACGGTGGAAAAGAGAGGCAATGATGAATTTGGCGAATTGATCGATGATGTGGGGCAGTTGGTACAGGGCATTGCTTATCAGGCGGATGTTGCCAAAGAAGTAGCGGACGGCAATATGGCAGTGGACGTAAAACCAAGAAGTGAAGTGGATGTCCTTGGTATTGCATTACAGCAGATGGTAAGCAAAAACCGTATGACACTTGGCAATATCAAAGAAGCTGCTTATCAGGTTACGACCAGTGCATCCCAGGTAGCAAGCGCTTCCGAAGCATTGGCACAGGGTTCCACCGAACAGGCAAGTGCGATTGAAGAGATTACGGCATCCATTGATGATGTGGCAGAAAAAACAAAACAGAATGCTTCCCAGGCAAATGTGGCAGCGGATATGATGTCAAAAACAATCACCGAAGTAAGAAGAGGTAATGAAGAAATGCAGCAGATGGTGGTTGCCATGAAAGAGATCAATGATTCTTCCGAAAATATTTCAAAGATCATCAAAGTAATTGATGATATTGCATTCCAGACCAACATCTTAGCTCTTAACGCGGCAGTGGAAGCGGCAAGAGCGGGTGATGCAGGCAAGGGCTTTGCGGTAGTAGCAGAAGAAGTTCGTAACCTTGCAGCCAAGAGTGCGGCAGCGGCAGCAGAAACAGCAGAAATGATTGAAGATTCCATTCGTAAAGTTGAAACAGGTTCCCGAATCGCAGACGGAACGGCAAAGGCATTGGGCAAAATTACAGAAGATGTAAAGGAAAGTGAAGATATTGTAGCCAAGATTGCAGAGGCTTCCAATTACCAGGCAACTGCAATCGCCCAGATCGACAAAGCGATTGAGCAGGTATCACAGGTTGTTCAGACCAACTCTGCTACAAGCGAAGAATGTGCTGCAGCCAGCGTGGAATTATCCAATCAGGCAAGCCGTATGAGGGATCTCATTTCCATATACAGATTAGGGGATGAGAACAGTGTGTACATGGAAATACCTTCCGCTACAAACTATCATCATACGTCATCCGATAATGAACAGATTATTTCCTTAGGGGACGGATTCGGAAAATATTAAGCATAGGAAAGCAACGAAGCACATACTTCCCGCTCTTACAGGGGAGGTATGCGCTTTTCTTTTCGGAGGAAAAACGTGGAAAAAATCATGAATCAGATCAGCCGGAGAATGAGTGAAAGATTTGTGCTGATTATCTATTCTTTATACAGTATTACCATGGTTCTTCTGGCACAGAAACAACAATGGCCGCGGTGGAACGATATTGTTTTCGTTGTTTGTATGATGGCGACGTGGATTTTGTATATGTGTCGGTTTAAAAACCATCTGCATCGGATGAAATTAATGGCACTTTTGATACAGGTCAGTGTCATTTTATATGCCATGCATGCGACGGATTTTTCAGATACTCTTCCTACGTTTATGGTATTTGTGGTGCTGCAGAGCCTGATGGGAGTGGCGGACATTATTTTTCTGAGTATGTTTTCCAGTCTGATCATATTTCTGGGGCATATCCTGATACTGGAAACCATTACCAATATACCGGTTGCCATATCACAGTTTGTGAATGTCTTATTGTTTGAATTCGTAATGTATACCTGGATCAAAAAGACGGATGAGAGCAATAAGCGTCTGCTCAAGACGATCGAAGAGTTAAAAGTGGTGCAAGGCAGTAAGGATGATTTTGTGGCAAATGTAAGCCATGAGATCCGGACGCCGATTAACACAATCTGTGGCATGAGCGATCTGATGCTTAGGGAAAAACTGCCTGCACAGATCAAGGACAATATGCAGGCGGTACAGACGGCGGGACGCAACCTGATGGGTGTTGTCAGTGATATGCTGGATTATTCCGAATTGCAAAGCGGCAATATTGAACTGGAAGAAGAGGCATATAATATTACCTCCACGATCAATGATGTCATCAACATGACGATGGCAAAAAAAGAGAAAAAACAGATTGAACTGGTGGTAGATTGTGATGCAAACCTTCCCAGTGTCCTTTTGGGGGACGAGAAGAAAATCCGAAGAGTTATTTTAAACTTAGTGGACAATGCCATTAAGTTTACGGAAAGCGGCGGAGTATGCTTACGGATCGGCTTTCGGAGAGAAAGTTACGGGATCAATCTTCTGGTTATGGTAAAAGACACCGGAATCGGCATGGATGCGGAAAGTTTAGAGAATCTGTTTACCAGTTTTTCGCAGGTGGATGCCAGCAGGAAACGTCAGGAAGGCGGACTGGGGCTTGGACTTGCCATCTGCCATGCACTGGTGGAAAAAATGGGTGGTGCCATTACGGTAAAGAGTAAACCGGGTAAGGGAACGGCAATTAAAATGGTGGTTCCCCAGAAGGTGCTGGAAGAAAAACCGATCGCATCCCTGCAATACAGAACGAATATTAATGTAGCAGTCTATATAGACATGGAGCAGTTTAAAAGAACGGAAATAAGGGATGATTATACGGAAATGATCTTTCACATGGCAGAACAGTTAAAAGGAAAGTGC
Source organism: uncultured Lachnospiraceae bacterium (assembly GCA_964386235.1). GTDB lineage: Bacteria > Bacillota > Clostridia > Lachnospirales > Lachnospiraceae > RGIG8767. The sequence continues at coordinate 55,783 of CAYLSH010000002.1, forward strand.
CATGTCTGCCGGAATCTGGCAGAGTTACAGAGACGATGTGAGCAGGATACATTTTCCCATGTTTTTACCGGTATAGCAGAGTATAAACAAAGTCCGTCCTATTTTGACAAACTCTCCACACAACTGGGACTGGTGGTGGTATTGGAACGTTCCGAAGAGTCCCTGATTGAAGACAGGAACATACTAAAGATCTACAAACCGTTTTATATTCTGACGATTGTATCGCTTTTAAATGGTGTTCTGGATGCGAAAAAGAATGTTCCCAACCTCAATGTACAGAAATTTGTTACCAGGGATGCCCATGTGCTGGTTGTGGACGATAACCGTATGAACCTGAGGGTTGTGGAGCAGCTTCTGAACAATTACAGGATTCGCGTGACGACCGCCGGAAGCGGAAAGGAAGCGCTTTCAAAGATCGTGACGGTGGATTATGATTTTGTATTCATGGATCATATGATGCCGGAGATGGACGGCGTGGAGACTCTGCAAAACATCCGTCATATGGTGGGAACCTATTATCAGAAAGTACCGATCGTTGCGCTGACGGCAAATGCGGCGGCGGGTACCAGGGAAATGCTGATGAAGGAAGGCTTTACGGATTTTCTGGAAAAACCGATCGAACGATCCTCGCTGGAAAGGGTTCTCAGGCGTAATCTGCCCGAGGAGAAGATTGTACCGGTTGCCGAAATAAATTCTTTCATGGAGGATCCGGCAAAAGAGAATGCACAACCGGCGGAGGAAGGCGAACTTATCATTGAAGATCTGGATGTGGAAAAAGGAATTCTGTATTGCAATGGCAGGGAACAGTACATATCCATCTTAAGAGGATACTGCGAGGAATGGAATCAATCGGGAGCATTGGCGGATCAGTTATTTAAAAATCAGGACTGGAAAAACTATACGATTACCATCCATGGCATGAAGAGTGCCATGAGAAGTGTTGGTGCAACAAAACTTTCCGAGCAGGCAAGGCTATTGGAATATGCGGGCAAGGAAGGCCGGACGGATTATATTTTGCAACATCATAAGGACCTGATGGATGCTTATCACCAATTATTTGATAAACTCAGGAAAAATAAGATCATCTGTCCGAATCAGCAGGAGACGATAACGGATAAAACGCAGGAAGATCTGCCTGATACCCTTCCTTTGATTTCCGATGATACGCTGGAGAGAATTATTTCACAGATGGAAGATATCATGTATACGTTAGACGGGGACAGACTGTTGGAACTGATTACCGAACTGGAAAAATACCGGTACAAGGGGCAGGCTTTACAGAAAGTATTAGTGCCGATTCGTAGAAAGGTGGAAGCATCCGACTATGTGTCAGCGGTTGAAGGTATAGTACGCTGGAAAAATGGCTTGCCGGGGTAAGGAGTAAAGTGATATGTGGGAAAAATTGATACAGAAAGTGACCGGAAAAGATTGTGAACTGCAGGAGAGAATGTTTCGTATCATCATTTTAGTGGGCGGAATTGCGGTTGCTGTCGGGATTGCCGAGGTTCTCATGGTGATGGAATTAAAGACCAATATTGTGATTATGCTCTTAGCCCTTCTTCTTGTGATGGGAGCCGCTTTTGTGGCGACTTTCTGTTACCGGCGATATAATCTGGCATCCATTCTTTTGGGAATTGTCATCGTGGGTATGGTCATGCCGATCATGTTCATGCTGAGTGCCTCCATTGACAGTGGAGCAAGCGTGTGGCTTTCGCTTGGTGTGCTTTACATTTTCATTATGTTTTCCGGTAAGAAACTGGCATTGTTTTTTGGGCTAACACTTTTGTCCTATGGCGGGACATTCTGGGTTGCCTATCACCACCCGGAAATAATCATACCCATGCCATCGGATGCGGTGGCTTATATTGATGCTTTCTTTTCCATATTTGCAGTAGGTATGGTAGGCGGCACGATTCTAAAAGCCCATATGAAGGTATACGAAGAAGAACACGGAATTAACGTAGAACAGAAGGAAGAGTTAGAAAAGAGCAGGGATTCCCAGAATGTATTTTTTGCCAATATGAGTCATGAGATCCGTACGCCGATTAACGCCATTTTAGGGCTGAATGAAATGGTCATGAGGACGGCAGCGGAAGAAGACGTACAGGAATATGCCAAGGATATTCAGATGGCAGGCAACCTGTTACTGAATCAGGTAAATGATATTCTGGATCTTTCCCAGATGACCCTGGATAAGATGCAGATTATGCCGGTAAATTACCGCACAAAGACCCTGTTTTCGGAAGTGATAGATCTGATTAAAGTGCAGGCGGATAAAAAGAAACTGGATCTGGTTTTAAATATCGATAGAAATCTTCCCTCCGCATTGTGGGGAGATGAAAAGAGAATCAAGCAGATTTTATTAAATCTGATGGACAATGCCGTGAAGTATACCGAAGAAGGAAGCGTTACCGTTACGGTTGAAAGTGAGGAATTTAGCAATAACAGCATTCTTCTTTCCATAAAAGTGGCGGATACGGGCATTGGCATACGAAAAGAAAATCTGGCGGATATTTATGATTCTTTCAGCCGGTTTGATGAAAAGAAAAATCGTCAGATCTTAGGCAGCGGACTGGGACTTGCCATTACCAAACAACTGGTGGATATGATGGGCGGTGAGATTCAGGCGGACAGTATTTACACAAAGGGAACGATATTTACCGTGATCATTCCGCAAAAAATCGTAGATCATGAACCGGTTGGGGAAGTGAATTTTGCGTACAAAAAAATAGAGGAGGGAAATGCTTACAAACCTTTATTTATGGCACCGGAGGCAAGAGTGCTGATTGTGGATGACAATAAGATGAATCGCAGGGTGGCTGCCAAATTATTAGAGGCAACCAGAATGCAGATTGATGTGGCTTCGGACGGAAAAGAATGTTTGGAGATGACAAAAAAGAAATTTTATCATATTATCTTATTGGACTACATGATGCCGGGGATGAATGGTTTGGAAACGCTGCATGCACTGAATGTACAGGAAAACACATTGTGCAGGGAAAGTGCAGTGGTAGCCATGACGGGAAATGCACAGTCGGGAGCCAGACAGATGTATTTAGAGGAAGGCTTTGACGGTTATGTAGAAAAACCGATTCAGGGAAGACTTTTGGAATCGGAGATTTATTCTCTTCTTCCGGCAGATATTATTGAATATCAGGAAAAAGAAGATATTCTGACGGTGCAGGCAGGACAGATGCAGAAATTGTCCGGCAGAAAACGGAAAAAGATCTGTGTTACAACGGACTGTACCTGTGATATTCCGTCGGAACTTCTGGAAAAATACGATATTAAACTGATGTACCTGTATATTAAAACACCCCATGGCCGATTTGCGGATACAAGGGAGATTGATTCGGACAGTCTCGAACAATATGTAACCCTTGAACAGAGCAGCGCGGCAGGGGACAGTACAACCGTGGAAGAAATGGAAGAGTTTTTTGCGGAAGAACTGACGCAGGCAGAGCATGTGATTCATATTTCACTTGGCTCTAAATGCGGACGCAGCCATAGTGTAGCAGTGGCTGCGGCAAAAGGTTTTGATCATGTTCATGTAATTGATTCCGGACAGATATCCTGCGGACAGGGACTTATTGTGTTATATGCCGCCAAACTGGCACTGGAAGGCAGAACACCGCTTGAAATCTGCGACCTTGTGAATCGTATGAAAAATCATGTGCATACACGTTTTATTATGCCAAGTGCTGATATTTTTTATCAGAACGGACGAACCAATCTGTTTGCGGTTAAGATGTGCCGGTTTTTCCATTTACATCCCTATGGCGGGCTTGTACAGAAAAAGGCAGTATTGCGTGCACTTTTTGCAGGAAGTCTGGAAAGTGCATGGAGACAGGGAATCCATATGCTGTTTCACAGAAAGAAAAGGGTTAATACGGATATCGTGTTTGTTACCCATGTAGGATGCAGCGTAAAACAGCAGGAGTGGATTAAAAAAGAGATCGCACGCTATATCCGGTTTGATCAGGTTATTATTCAGAAGGCATCTTTTACCAGTGCCTGCAATGTCGGTATGGAAAGTATCGGAATTGCTTATTATAGGGAGTAGAAAGATAGGAGCAGGGAGAAAAATATGCCTACAACATATGCACATTACCGTCTGGGTGATGAAGTTGTGAAGAAACTGCCCGCAGGGGCAAAAAAAACGGTTCTTGCAAACAGAGCCTTGTTTGATATAGGTGTTCACGGACCGGATATTTTCTTTTATCATAATCCGATCCTGAAAAATGATATTGTTTTAATGGGAGAACGAATGCATCAGGAAAGTGGCGCTAAGTTTTTTAAAAGAGCGGCTTCTGTTGTACGCAAGTCCTCCCAAAAAGAAGCACACAAAGCCTATTTGTATGGATTTCTGTGCCACTTTGCCATGGATGTCACCTGTCATGGCTATATCGGAGAGGCGATAGAGAAAACAGGCATCGGACATTTTGAAATCGAAGCCGAATACGACAGGGAACTTTTGGAAAAAGACGGATATGAGGCAGTCAGCAAATGTCTGACGGGACATCTTCACCCCACGTGGGAAAATGCGTCGGTGATTTCGGATTTTTTTGCAGGCGTCACCCCAAAACAGACAAAGCAGACGATACGACGTATGGTTTTCTTTTTAAATGTATTGCGTGCCCCTTCCCCAAAGAAGCGTAAGTTTTTGTTTGGGCTGATGAAAATAGCAGGAGTATATTCTTCCCTTCACGGACTGGTAATTCGATACCACGAGAATGATGCCTGCCGGGAGACTACGGACTGGCTGATGGAACATTTTGAACCGGCGGTATCGCTTTCTGTGGATCTGATTACGGAATATGAGGGGTATCTGCAAAAGGGTGGAACATTATCGGAGATGTTTTCATATGATTTTGAATCGCAAAAGAGAGAATAAGGAAGGTCAGGAAAAAGAATATGAATCGATTTAAGTTAAATAGCCGTGAGGTAAAATGGGTACTTTATGATGTGGGCAATTCTGCATTTACCCTTTTGATCGCAACGATATTGCCGATCTATTTTAACGCATTAGCAGATAACGCGGGGATTGCATCGGACCGCTACATGGCATACTGGGGCTATGCAGCTTCCATAGCAACGCTGATTGTTGCGCTTTTGGGACCTTTCATAGGAACACTGGCAGATACTAAGGGATATAAAAAGAAATTATTTCTCATATCACTTATAGTAGGCGCGGGTGGATGCATTACACTTGGATTTGCAAAGCAATGGCTGGCATTCTTAGTGGTGTTTGTGATTGCAAAAGTAGGGTATTCGGTAAGCCTTATTTTTTATGATTCCATGCTTGTAGATATTACGGACGAAGACAGGATGGATCAGGTGTCTTCTAAAGGCTATGCATGGGGCTACATTGGCAGTTGCGTTCCTTTTATTCTCGCACTGGTGGTAGTATTGGGAGCGGACAAGATCGGAATTACCATGTCTGTTGCGATGATGATTGCTTTTTGCATCACTACATTCTGGTGGGTGTTTATGACCCTTCCGTTACTTAAGGAATATCAGCAGAACTATTATGTGGAAAAGAAAGAACACGCATTTTTGGAAAGTTTTAAGCGACTGGGTAATACATTTGTTAATATTCGCAAAGAAAAAGCGGCATTTATGTTCCTTCTTGCTTTTTTCTTCTATATAGACGGGGTGTATACGATTATTGATATGGCAACGGCATATGGCGCGGCACTTGGACTTGACAGTACCGGACTTTTGCTCGCCCTTTTGCTGACACAGATCGTGGCATTTCCCTCCGCCCTTTTATTTGGGTACCTATCCAGAAAGGTCGGTACGGATAAACTCATTACGGTATGCATTCTTTCCTATTTCTGTGTGGCAGTGTATGCAATGTTTTTAACCACCCAGGTTCAGTTCTGGGTACTTGCTGTCTGGGTAGGTATGTTCCAGGGTGGCATCCAGGCATTGTCCCGTTCCTATTTTACCAGGATCATCCCTCCGAAACAGGCAGGAGAGTTCTTTGGCTTTTTTGATATATGCGGAAAAGGAGCCGCATTTATGGGAACAACGGTGGTGAGTACGGTAACACTTCTTACGGGAAAAGAAAATCTTGGCGTGGGTGTGCTGGCACTCCTGTTTTTGATCGGTATGATTCTTTTCCGTGTTACGGTAAAAGAAGTGGAAAAAAATAAATTATAAAAAAATGAGTTTCCAAAAGAAGTGTTTTGGAAACTCATTTTTTATGGAAATAGATTATATTATGACAGTGCCACTTTTTTGATCGCCTGAAAGGTTTCTTTGCTGATGACATGCTCTACTTTGCAGGCATCTTCGGAGGCAATCTTTTCCGGAACACCAAGTTCCACCAGCCATGAAGTGAGCAGTTCATGACGCTCGTAGATCATCTCGGCAATTTCTTTGCCGGAATCAGTCAGATAAATGAAACCGGCATCCGTTACCGTGATGTGATTCTTTTCACGGAGATTTTTCATGGCAATGCTGACACTTGATTTTTTAAAGCCCAGTTCGTTTGCAATGTCGACAGAACGTACCACGGGCAATTTTTTACTGAGTATTAATATGGTTTCGAGATAATTCTCGGCAGATTCATTTACAATCATATGGGTACCCCTTTCCGAAACATCTATAGAATATCATGTTATGTTCTATTTTTCAAACATATAGAAAAGAAAACACAAACTTGGGAAAAAATGCAAAAAAAGAATTGACAATACTTTTTATTTGTATTAGTATGCATGTGAAAAGGTTAGAGATACCTAACTGCAATTAGTACTGTATTGCTAAAGTAAGTTGTTTCTATTGTGCCGGATTTTATTATAGGAGAATAATGTTAAAAATAAACCTGATAGTTTATTTTTAACACGGCTATTTGTTCCTGAGCGAAAACAAATAGCCCTTATGGCAGATGCAAATTTGATATTTGCGTCGCCTCTTCGCGACAAGCCGCTCAGAAAAGAGGATTAGTATGAATTTAAAAGATGCAATCATTGGAGAAGAATACATTATCAAGGATATCGTAACAGAGGATGAAGAATTGAATGCATTCCTTTTTTCGCTGGGCTGTTACAGTGGAGAACCGATTACGGTCATTTCCCATTTGCGGGGTGGCTGCGTGGTTTCCATCAAAGATGCACGATACAACATGGACAACGATTTGGCGTCCGCTATTTCCATATAAAAAAATAGTGATTTCGGTCACTTATTTTTTTGATAGATAGTTAGTTGGCACTAACAATGGTTACCAAAGACAAATTATAATGAAAAAGAAGGAAGCGGATAGTGTCAAATGACCTATGAAAAAACTGGGCAAAGAAAAAAGGCTCAGATG
>CAYLSH010000003.1:0-52499 GCA_964386235.1 uncultured Lachnospiraceae bacterium
ATAAATATACAAAAAGAATAAATTATTTGGGTATTTTTTCTAATAAATTCAAAAAATACTCCGGAAGGGGTGCTACGGTTTCGATATACTCTCCGCTTACCGGATGAACAAATCCTAGAATATAGGCATGTAAAACCTGTCCGTCAGTATGATAGGGCTGCTTTCTGGAAGAATAAACCTCATCTCCTAAAAGCGGATGTCCCAAAGAAGCCATGTGCACACGAATCTGATGGGTACGACCGGTCTCTAACTGACATTCTATATAGGTATAATCCTTAAAACGTTTCAAGACCTTATAATGGGTAATCGCTCTTTTTCCGTTTTTATGATTAACCGCCATTTTTTTACGATCTTTTTCGTCCCTTCCTATAGGAGCATCTATGGTTCCCTCATCTTCTTTTAAAACCCCAAAACAGATCGCACGATATTTACGTGTAATGGAATGTTCCTTTAATTGGGCCGCAATCGACAAATGGGCATGATCATTTTTGCAGGCAATCAAAGATCCCGTGGTATCCTTGTCAATCCTGTGTACAATTCCGGGACGCAAAACGCCGTTGATACCGGAAAGGGAGTCCTTACAATGATACAGTAAGCCATTTACCAGAGTATGGGAAAAATGACCGGCTGCCGGATGAACCACCATGCCTTTTGGTTTATTTATTATGATGACATCCTGATCTTCGTATAAAACATCAAGTTGCATCTCTTCCGGCAAAATGTCCGGTTTTATCTGATCCGGTACCGTAAAAGATACCTGATCGCCGTCTTTTAAGCGGTAACTTGCTTTCTGTACCTTCCCGTTAACCGATACCTGCGCATCCTTAATCAATTTTTGAAGATAAGACCTTGATATCGTATCGTCCGTCAAATCACTTAAACTTCGGTCAAGTCTTTCGTTTTCATATTCTTCCGAAATGAGAAAATGATATTCCTGCAAAGATAATTACTCCTTTTTTCCTTCTTTTTTCAGGAAAGCAAAATCCTGTTCCTTATAAAAGAACAACAATAAAATCGCCAATAACACACAGGAAACGGATACATAAATATCCGCCACATTAAAAATAGGAAAATCAATCAGTTTAAAATAGAAAAAATCCACCACATATCCCAAACTGATACGGTCAATCATATTTCCTACGGCTCCCGATGCAATGAAAACCAGTAAGATCTCAAATGCATAATAATGGGGTGAACGCGGAAGTCTGATCAACACATACGCGATTGCGACAAGCATAACCACCGCAATTACCACAAATAATAATTTCTGATTCTGCAGCATTCCAAAAGCAGCACCTCTGTTTTCAAGATAATGCAGTTCAAAAACATTGTCCCATATCACAAAGGAAGCATTGTCCTTTAAATAACTTACTGCCAGTGCTTTTGTAATCTGATCGAGCAAAATAAACACGGCAAAAAACAATATATCTAATAGCAAATATAACCATTTGTTTTTATTCGAAGTCTTCAACGTATAAAATCTCCTTTAATGCATTACGAATCTCATCATCCGTAACAGTATCGTCTATTACGGCCTTGCCGATTTTTTTTAACAGGATAAAACGAATCCGGTCATTTTCCATTTTTTTATCCGATTTGGTGTAAGACAATACGGTTTCCATATCCATATCTTCAATACTGATCGGAAGATTAAACGGTACAAACATGTCACGGATCTCATAATACTCTTCCATGCTAAGCATCTGTCTTTTCCAGGAAATAAAAGCTGCCGCAACACATCCCAATGCCACGCATTCCCCATGAAGCATATTGAAATTCTTGTATTTTTCAATCGCATGTCCAAGGGTATGACCAAAATTAAGGATTGCCCGGTCTCCTTTTTCATAGGGATCCTTTTCCACAAAATATTTTTTGATGCCACAGCTTCTGCTAACCAGTTCTGTCAGTGTATTTTCATCCTTTTCAAAGATTTCATACATATTTTCAATCTGCCATTCATAAAAAGAAGCATCCTTAATCAGAGCGGATTTCATCGCTTCTGCAAATCCGGCATAATACTGTCTGTCATCAAGTGTGGATAAAGTACCCATATTCATATAAACCAGTCTTGGCATCTTGAAAGCACCGATCATATTCTTGTATTGTTTAAAATCCACACCGGTTTTACCACCGACACTGCTGTCAACCATGGCAAGCAAAGTAGTCGGAATCTGGATAAAATCAATGCCGCGAAGGTACGTGGCTGCCGCATAACCGGTCATATCCCCTACAACGCCGCCGCCAAGTGCCACCAGAAAAGACTTGCGATCAAGATGATTCTCAATCAGATATTCATATAATTCCTGAATGGTATTTAGATTCTTGCTTTCTTCTCCATTTTTGAATGTAAAGAGAAAAACGCTGTTGCCTGCGGATTCTAATGCTTCTTTTACTTCCTGAGCATACAGCGGTTCCACCACATTATCCGTAACAATGCATACTTTCTTATCGGTTAATTCCAAACGTTCCAGTTCATCTTTTAAATGGGAAAAATCATGTTCATACACAATATCATAAGGAATTCCGTTTTTTACCGTAATTTCTAATCTCTCACTCATATCCAAATCCTTTCTTAAAATATCCTGCTAAAAAATACCCTGCGAATATGCTCGCAGGGTGTCATGTTTTGGATCAATTTAATTATTTAAAGACGGAACATCAAATGAACCACTTAAAATCTCCTGGAAATCTCCTGAAATATCCACGCTTGCAGGTGTAATAATAAATATGTAATGGGAAATCTTCTGCAGATTACCACTGATGGCATAGCAGGAACCGGATGTAAAATCAATGATTCTCTGTGCTATATCCACATCCAGACCTTCCATATTTAATACAACCGTTCTATTTGCAAGTAATGTTTCGGTAATCTCTCTTGCATCTTCTACCGAAGTGGGTTTAATTACGCATACTTCCATGCCCGAACCTACAACTTTCTTTTGTCTTACCGGAGTAATGTTTCTGGTTGGCTGTCTCTTGGGTTCACTTACCGGATCCTGGCTTTTTGAGGAAACCGGAGTCTTTTCTTCCATCACATCCTCATCATCATAATATCCGTCATCTTCGAACATTCCGTCATCTTCATTACCTTCTGATATTTTCATCGCGTTGATAAATGAGTCCATAAGTCCCATAGTTACTTACTCTCCTTATAATTATGCCCGTACAGAATAATCCCTTGCTCCAAAGATATTTGTACCGACACGTACTAAATTGGCTCCTTCGTCTATAGCCGTCATATAATCACCGGACATACCCATAGACAAAAAATCCATAGATACATTATCAATGTTTTTTTGCATTATGTCAACAGATAATTGTTTTAATGCTTTAAAATGTTGACGATTATCCTCTTCGTTTTCCACAAAAGGCGGTACGCACATCAGTCCTTTTACCTGTATTCCGGGTAGTTTACAGATATTCTGAATCAATTCTATGCAGTCATTTTTATCCACTCCGAATTTACTTTCTTCTCCGGCAATGTTGACTTCGATCAGGATGGGAATTACCCGGCCAATTTTTTCTGCCTGTTTACTGATCTCCTTTGCCAGTTTTTCAGAGTCAACCGAGTGAATCATGTAAACCTTATCCGCAATGTATTTTACCTTATTGGTCTGTAAATGTCCGATCATATGCCAGCGAATATCATTCGGCAGTTTATCATATTTATCCAGGATCTCCTGGACTTTATTTTCACCAAAATCCCTTGCTCCGGCATCATAGGCTTCCTGTAAAGACGCAACCGGTTTGGTTTTACTGACCGCAATCAGGGTTACTTCGTGATCGGAACCTTTTATAATCTGTTCTTTTATGGATTGATAATTCTTACTGATATATGAATTCATCTTCATTTACGCTTTCTGCATCAAGCACAATATGGTCATAGGCAATCAAACCATAATTGGTATTGGATTTTACGATGGAGTATTCTTCATTCTGATTTAAGACCTGGATCTGCTTAAAATCAGCATACCCCTTATTGATATTATACACACCGACTAAGGTTCCCGCCTTGGAAACCGTAAAACTGTCCGTGGATTCTGTTTTTAATAATTTGTCCCCCGTTCTGAGAACGGAATCATCCACATAATACTCACCGTTTTCTTCGTTGTAGATATTTACTTCTATAAATTCCGGAATAACGGATCCGTCTTCGTTATAGGTCTCCCGCAGAACTCCAGGTTCTCCGTCATTACCTTTCTTTTCCACAAAATCGGTCGGTATCAGGAAGAACTCTTTTTCTACAATGGAGGAATTAGGTACTTTTAAGCCCGTTTCCGTATCCGTAATGAGTTCTATGTCTACAAAACGATCCGTTGCAAACGTAATCATGGAATTGGTAAAAGTAAGCTCCACATAGGTGTTATCATCCTTGCCGGTAATCACATTTACTTTGCCCCAGGATTCATTCTGATTCTTTAAGAACTTGACCCTAACGTACTCCTCTTCCTTTAGTTCTTCCGCTCTTTCCTTTTCTGCCGGAAAAATAAGACTCCATTCTTCATTGGTACAAAGTTTGTAGATCGGCTGCCCGGATTCTACGATATCATTGTTGATTAGCTGGGTTTTCGTGTAATTTTCCTTTTCAAACCATTCTTTCGTTACTTCGTTTGCCCGATAGGATTCAAATCCGTCCACGGAATAGACGACAATTCCTGACTGGGGTGCCGTACATACATTGATGGAGCTGCCGATGGAAGAAGCATACAGATCACTGATATTATTTAACAGATTGCTGTTTGCAAGTTTTAATACGCTGCCCTGGACCGTAAATTTAAAATCGTAGGCGGATGAAAAATTCTCCTTATAAAAAGAACCGGAAAAATCAGCCACTTCATTACGGATCTCATCCAGATCCGCTTCGCTTAAAAGCACTTCATTGCCGTCCGCACTATTGACCAGTTCTAAAATCTGACCGGATTCATCCACGGTGCATACCAGTTTAAATGCACCGCTGCGTTCCCCTTCTTTGGCAAAATAATTGATGTAACCGGCATAGGAACTGTTTACCACCGTTTCATCCCGAAGTGCAATGGCTTCATAAACATTGGATTCGGAAAGAGAACCGTTTTTAACTTCATATCCGTAAATCTGCTTTTGGGAGAAAAACATATATACACAGATAATGATATAGATCAGCATAACTGCAAAAAAGATCATTCCGATATTCAGATTAATGGGCTTTTTGTAAGGTCGGATATTACCATTATTATTTGCCGCCATGGATCCCTCTCCTTTCTGCATATACTTTCATTTAATTCGGGAGCTACATTTCAGAGATATTTCCTATTACACCAAGAAAGCCCCGGATCCTTCTCCGAGGCTTTCTTATCTTTAGAGTTCTACTACAATATTGTTGCGAATCTCTTCGTCTAATTCGGAAGCATCCAGTGTGACGCTTGCCGTAAATTTAACGTTAAATTTGCCACCGATCACTTCTAATCTCTTAATAACGTCTGTCAGAATGCACTTATCGGCTTTTGCGACCTTAAGGATCGCATCTATGTATATTTCTTCAATATCATGATCTTGGGAAAGGATACCACAAACAAATCCAATAAATTCAGAACTGTTTTCAAATTCATAATCTGCAACATTTACAAGGCGTACCTTGTTGTTTAATTCAAACATGTGCTTATCGTTTCTGTCAATAAATACGATATTGCCGGAAGCATGTTTGATCTGTTCATTCACGCGTGAAAGTAACTGTTTTGTCTTTCCTTTTCCTTCTTTACCTACAATTAATTCTACCATGTGTGTACCCTCCTGAAGTATTAATAATATTGTTATTTATTGAAATACCTTGTCAATATTATAGGCTATTACGTAGGAAAAAACAACTAATTATTTATCTCAGAGAGTAAATCAATCATTTCCTTGTAAAGAATCTCTCTTTTGCTCGCACGAAGGATTACGGAAATATACGGATTGCCGCCCGTATCCTTTGTCAGAAGCACCAGACAACTCCCGGCCGCATTTGTAGTGCCGGTTTTGCCACCGATTACCGTAATCTTATCCGGTGCGGAATAATCACCGTGGAAAAACAGATTCGTGGATCGGAAGGACATCTCCTTTTCTTTGTCATCCCCGCTGTAATAGACTGTGGAATACTCATTCATATGAATAATCTCATTAAAAAGTTCATATTGCATGGCTGCATTCATAATCAGATACATATCATAAGCCGTAACATAGTGTTCATTGGCGGTCAGACCATGCGGATTGACAAAATGACTGTTGGTAGCCCCCAGTAAAACCGCTTCTTCATTCATCATGGCAGCAAATCCTTCCATACTGCCGCCAATATGTTCGGCAATGGCAACTGCAGCATCATTTGCCGAATTGATTAAGAGCGCATGGAGTGCCTGGTTGAGAGTCAGTCTGTCTCCGGCTTTTAAGCCGCATACCGTGGCACCGGATTCGTTGATCTTAACGTTTTCCGAACATACAATCATATCATCCGTATTGCCGTATTTAATCGCAACAAGAGCGGTCATAATCTTGGTAAGGCTTGCCGGATTGAGACGTTCATGAATATTCTGGGAATACAGGACTTTATTATTGGTTACATCAAAGAGTCCTGCAGCGGATGATTCTTCCATGGAAACATCCGTATCGTCTTTGTAATCCCCATTGATTACACAAAGATCCTGTGCAAAAGAACGGGCAACCTGGTCCTGTGACAAGGATGTAAGGGAGGATGGTCGCTTATAAGCAAGTGGTGTACTGTCCGAGCTGCATCCGCATAAAGATACCAGCAATATGAAATTGATAGCAAGGCAGACACACCGCTTATTTATACATTTCACGCCACTCTAAATCTCCTCTGTCCAATGACTTTATCAAAAGCTCTGCTGTCGCAAGATTGGTTGCAAGCGGAATATTATGTGTATCACACAATCTTCCGATATTGTTTACATCCGGTTCATGCATCTTGGGGCTTAATGGTTCACGAAGGAAAATAACAAGATCCACTTCGTTATGTTCAATGGAGGCTCCAATCTGCTGTTCTCCTCCTAAGTGTCCGGCAAGATATTTGTGTACGGATAAATTGGTTACTTCTTCGATCAGTCTTCCGGTGGTACCGGTAGCATATAAGGAATTCTTACTGAGAATCCCACGGTACGCAATGCAGAAATTCTGCATCAGTTTCTTTTTTGAATCATGTGCAATCAACGCGATATTCATCTATCATCCTCTTTTCCGGACTGAAATCCCTAATATTTCCTGGGTTGCAGCCCTATGTTTAATACAATTCCAATGGCAGCATACAGACACACTAAGGAAGTAAGTCCGTAACTGACAAAAGGTAATGGGATACCGGTGTTTGGAGCAAGTCCGGTTGCAACGGCAATATTTAAAAAAGACTGTAAGCCAATCAAAGATCCCACTCCCGCAGCTATAATACTCCCGGCGGTATCTTTGGCATTTCTTGCCACTTTAAAGCATTCCCATACGATAAGAAAAACCAATAACACAACGGCAAATCCACCGATAAACCCCAGTTCTTCACCGATAACGGCAAAAATAAAGTCCGTCTGGGGTTCGGATATAAAATTACCATTTTTTACAGATGCAATTACATTGTTGTTAAGACCCTTTCCGTATAACTGTCCGGATCCTATTGCAATCTTGGAATTGATCTGCTGGTAAGCTGTGGTATCAGCATATTTATCCGGCTCAAGCCAGGCTAGAATACGACCAATCTGATACTGAAAGTCTTCGGGAATCAGTTCGATCCCGCCCGGACTTAAAATAATGGTGAAAAAACCAACCAAAACAGGAATTACGACTGCTAAAACCGCACCCACAAGTTTAAAACTCAGTCCACCTATAAACAACATGATGCAGAATGTAATAACAATCATGATACTGGTAGAAAGATCCGGTTCCAAATAAACCAGCCCGAGGGGAATTGCCAGCAGAAAGCCTGCCGACAACAAAATCCTTGGTGTGTTGATCTTATCCTTATATTTCATAATAAACTGTGAAAAGAATAAAATCAATAAAATTTTGGCGAGTTCGGAGGGCTGAAACTGAACACCGGCAATTACAATCCACCTCGTTGCACCATTTACATCACGTCCGGCGATCAGTACACTTGCCAGCAAAATCACGTTGATCAGATAAAACGCCCAATACATAAACAGATAGTGCGAATAATCAATCAATGACATAATGATCATGAACACAAAACCAATGATAATTCCGTACATCTGCTTGGACTGGACCGATTCTTTCGCACTGCCGATTGCCAGATAACCAATTATGCTAAGCAGCGTTACAAAAATGATTAAATTAAAATTATAGTTTTTTACGTTGTATTGTCGAAACATATTTTATCCATTCTTCATATCCAGTATGGGAATATTGGCATATAACGTAGGATGCTTGACCAGTTTTCCTTTGGAAGAGGTATTGCTGATCTCTATTTCCATACTGTTGGTATCAATTTTCATGTACTTTGAAATTACTTTTGCAATATCATGTTTAATCAGTTCCATCATCTGCGGAGAGCAGCTCATACGATCCGAAATCAAAAGGATCTTAAGCCTGTCCCTTGCAATCTGCCGGGAGGATTTTCGTCTGAAAAGTTTTAGCATGCGCTCTCCTCCTTTCCTTTATGGAACATACCGGATAAACGTGCCAAAAAAGAGGTCTGTCTTGCATTTTCTGCCGGAATCTGTTTGCCAAGTACACGATAACAGATATTGCGGTAAGCACGTCCTGCAAGTGTCTGCGAACCAACCAACGGTTCCCCCCTGTTTGTGGCAATGACTACATTTTCATCATCCGGAACAACGCCGATCAGGGGGATGGAAAGAATATCCACTACATCCTCGGCCGTCATCATATCCCCGCGTTTGACAAGATCATAACGGATCCGGTTGATGATAAGGTCAATTCTGGAAAATTCATTGGCTTCCAATAACCCTACGATACGATCCGCATCCCTTATAGCGGATACCTCCGGTGTAGTAACCACAAAAGCCCTTGTTGCGCCGGCAATTGCATTTTTAAAGCCCTGTTCAATCCCTGCCGGGGAATCCAGAAGAATATAATCAAAATCTCCGGAAACCTGATCAATCAGACGGCGCATCTGGTTTTCATTGACCGCAGTCTTATCCTTGGTCTGGGCGCAGGGAAGAAGGTAGAGATTATGATATCTCTTATCCCGTATCAGTGCCTGTTTTAACCGGCAGTTGCCGTCAATGACATCCACAAGATTATATACAATCCTGTTTTCCAGTCCCATTACGACATCCAGATTCCGCAGTCCGATATCCGTATCAATAAGCAAAACCCTTGCGCCTGCCTGCGCAAGACCACTTCCGACATTTGCGGTGGTGGTGGTCTTTCCCACACCGCCTTTTCCACTGGTAACGACAATCACTTCACACATCATTTAACTCCTTTTTGAATGAATTCTTGTCCACCGGAAAAGTACTATTATAAGATAGAATAATTTTCCAGCAATTCTTTTGTAATGTTATCCAGCTGTACTTTATTATCCTTAACAAATGCTATCTGCGGTACAAATTTGCTTTTGTTGGAAAATAAGCCTTTTTCCTTCGTCTTGTTATAACGGTAATCTCCTATTTTGCATTTTTCAGGATCAAATCTGAGGGCACAGACAAAATTATTTTCGCCTCCGCTGACACCGGCATGTGCTTCCCCTAAAAGAGAACCAATGATGATAATGTCCTTGGATGCAATCACAGAAGCACCCTTTTCTACATTACCGATTACTACAATGCTTCCCTCTGTTTCCAATGTCTGGCCGTCTTTTAATGAACCACGGTGAAATCTTCCGTTGTATTCTTCTTTTTCGGTTTCTACTCTTTTGAGGGCTTTGATAATTCCTTTTCCGGACTCTTCATTTTTGCCGATCAGGCAGATAATCTGGACATCGGAATTCTCGCTAATAACCTGAATGATCCTTTTTTCCTCTTCCGTACTAAGGTTTCTTCCCTCTAAAGAAAGAGCAACCCTGATATCTTTGAAAAAGGCTCTGGCATTTGTGAATTTGTCTGCAATTTCAGATAAAATATCCTCAAAATCCGCATCCGCATCCATATGTATGGATATTCCATTCTGAAAACTTTTCATAATGACATATTGATTCATAAAGTGCACTCTCCTTAATCTGCTGTAGTGGATGCGGCATCCGGAATCACTGCGGTACCGGTTAAAATCGCATCTTCTTCTTCTAAACCATAGTAATATTTATAAATATCCCTTGTAAGGTTGGCTGCATATTCTGAAGTGTAACCAAAGGCGATACGGGTAGAAACGGTAATCTCCGGATTGTCAAAAGGAGCATAGGAAACAAATAAAGCATGGTTTGCTCTTTTTCTGTTTTCTTCGGCAGTACCGGTTTTTCCGGCAACCACCACTCCTAAATCCTTAAAATAGGTTTTCTTTTCGACTACCTTACGCATACCCGAGTGAATGGCATTCCAATAGGACGAAGGCATATCGATTGTATTGCGGACAGTCGGTTCATAATCCACGATCAGATTGCCGTTAGAATCCGTTACCTTATCCAATAATGTCAGATTATAACAGGTACCGCTGTTGGCAACCGTTGTAACATAACGGGCAAGTCCCACCGTCGTATAGTTGTTGGTGCCCTGTCCGATTGCGGATAATACCGGATATTCATCCGATACTTCCGGAACGGATTCTTCTATTTCTACACCGGATTTATCGGACAATCCAAACATATCCGCATACATGGCAAGATTGGAAAGACCAAGATCCGCATCATATGTTCCATCCGCCTTCTGGCTCAACTGGTATCCCACTTCATAAAAGAAGGCATTGCAGGAGTTCTCTATTCCGCCGGATACTGTCAGGGAACCATGTGCTCCGGGATAAACCCAGCAACGATACTGTTCATTTGCAAACCGGTCAAAATAACCTTTACAGGAAAGCGTTGACTGTGTACTGACGATTCCTTCATTGAGGGCTGCAGTAGCCGATACCATCTTAAAAGTAGATCCCGGTGCCGTCTTTTGCTGTGTAGCGTAATTCCACAGAGGATTGGAAAGATCCTTTCGAAGGGATGCATAATAATCCGAATCAATGGAATTGGCAAGTTTATTATTATCGTAACTCGGATAGGTAACAAGAGCCAGTACCTGTCCGCTTGTATTGGTAATAACAACGGATGCCGAATAAGGATCCAATGCCAACTGTGACGGTTTGATGTACAGATTCTCAATCAGAAACAGCATAAAATTAAAAGGAGAAATCTGCCTTGTTACAAAGCGCTCCTCTTCCTCTTCCGTTATGGAAATGGCATTCTGTTCCAGTAAAATCATACAGATCTGTCGTCCGTCAATATCATTGTTATCAATCATATAACGGTATAACTTTTTGGCAAATTCGGTATTGTTACTAAGAAGCCGTATAATGTCATCCGTCAGCTGTTCAAATACTTCTGATGAATCGGAATACTCGGATTTAAGGTTCATTTTTGTAACATCAATCCAGTTTTGGGAAATACAATAATCCAGATACTCGCCAAGAGAGATCGTTTCTTCGGTTTTCCATGCAAGATAGGTCTTATCCTCCTTATCAATTCTGTCAGATAGTATGATTCCCTCATCCGACAGCATGGAAACGATATAACTCTGATAAACCTGATACTCTTCGGAAAGATCTTTATAAGGAGTCCTTGCTGTATACAGTTCTTCCAGTAATCTTTCAAATACCCTTTCCTGCTTGGCATCAAATGCTGTCTGAACAGCTTTTTCATTTTCTCCGGCATCCGCATCATCAAAATGATGAAGGTTGATCACATTATTATTAAATAATGCATAATAAACATCATCAATGGGAATATTAATCTGACTGGCAGAAGGATTCTCCGGCAATTCATAATCCTTTACATTGATAATCTTTAAAAGCAGGATACCGGCAAGTTTTTGCTCTAAGATATTATAAGTTGCCACCTGTAAATCATGATCGATCGTCAGATGCACATCATTACCCGCAACCGGATCTACAAGATTGGTACTTTCGATAACCTTACCAAGATTGTTAACGTAGATCGTTTCGTGACCTTTTACCCCCTGCAAATAGGTTTCCATGGTCTGTTCAATGCCTGCCTTGCCCACCATATCGGTCAGGGAATAATCATTTCTCTTACGGGTGGTTCGCTCGTTTTCTTCGGTAAGCTCCATATTGTTTAACGTCATGTATTCTTCTTCGGAAATCTTACCCGTATAGCCAAGTATCTGTGAAAAATACTCACTGTCCACGTATTTACGGATATTGTCTTCCGTAATGGATACGCCTGTAAACTCACCGGAATTCTCCATAATACTGGCAACCGTCTTTTCATCCACATCCGTAGCAATTACCGTCGGAATATACTGCTGGTAACTGTTTAAACTCATGGCATAACGTATTGTAACCAGTTTTAACTGTTCCTGTCTGGTATAACCTTCAAAAACCACAAAGGAATCACGCGGATTTTCCGGATCCGTGGAAATTCCGATCCCGTATTTGGAGTAACCGCATAAATACTCCATAACCATGTCCGGCGTTGCGGTCTCTTCCTCATACTTCAGATCGGATATTTTGCTTCTTCCGTAGATATCTGCAAGAAATCTCTTTTGCTGGGTACCATCCAGGGTAAAGGCAAACTCTCCATCCTCATCCAACACGATATTAAAATCATTAATGATCTTATCCCCGTTTTTTTCAATGATGGATATTACCTTTAACAGGGTCTCATTGATATTCTTATTTTTGTCCGAACCGGATTCATATACATCTTCAATCGTTACATTGTAGGCAAGTTCATTGTAGGCAAGTAATACACCGTTACAATCATAAATCTTGCCGCGTGAACTGTTAATCGTCCGTTCTTTTTGAATCTTTAAGGTGAATTCTTCCAACGTTTCTTCCCCGTTAATAATCTGTAAATCAAACAAACGGACGGTCAGAAGGCTGCATAACAAAAAGATAACGGTCAGGACAATGTAAATTCTTCCGTTTGTGGAATTAATGTAATTATCTCTAAATCGTTTAAACAATCGACTGCTCTCCTTTTTTCTCCGGTAATTCTATTCGTATCATAATAAAATGAATCAACGGATATAAAACACAAGCCACTATGCAGGTATACACGATCTCCGGAATGATAATCCGGCGACAGTAAAAAAAGAAATCAAATTTGCCACGGAATAAAAAATACAGAAAATAATGCATAATATTATAGGCAAGATCACTGATTGCTATAAAAAACAAAGGCAGTTTGATATCCTTCGGAAAGAGGATCTTTTTTAAAAGTCCACAGGTATATCCTATGTACATATACATCAGGGCATTGGTTCCATATAGGGATCGAAAACTCATATCAATCAGTAATCCACTGAAAAAACCGGTATAAATACCGGTCTTTTTGCCTCCCAAAAAGCCAAGTGAAGCCGTTACGATAATCAGAAGATTCGGTATAATACCGCCGAATGGAAACATTGAAAATATAGTTGTCTGTAATAAAAAGCATAAGAAAACACTAATGCCTGCAAAAATTGCTTTTTTCATTCTTTCATCCGTCCATATTATGTATCGGTGTGCTTACCATGCCTGCTGTTTCAATTCCAGGATGACCAAAACTTCATCCATATGTTCAAAATCGACAACCGGTGTAAGAAAACCGGATTTGGTCAGGTTATTGGAATCCGTATCAATGCTGCTGATATAGCCGATCAGCAGACCCGGAAGATATTGATCCGATATATTGGAGGTTACGATTTTATCGCCAACCACCACTCTGTTCTTAGAATCCATCAACTGACTGTATTCAATCTTACCGTCAGACATCGTAGTTAAATTGCCCGTCACAATCAGATTGTCCCCACTGGCAAGCACCATACCACTGGTGTTAACGCCATCGGAAATAATGGAAGTAACCTTCGCATGATCCGGTCCTACTTCCGTAACACGCCCTACCAGACCACTTCCTGCGATTACATTGCAATTAACCTGTATACCATCATTGGATCCTTTGTCAATCACAAAGGAGGAATACCAGTTGCTGGCATCGCGCGAAATAATACGTGCTCCCGTCTTGGTATAATCATCATATTCTGCATCCAGTTCATACAATTCACGCAATTTGGTCAGTTCATATCGTTCCTGTTGCAACTGTGTATTCTCAATTGTAAGTTCATGAATCTGGGATTTTAGTTTTTCATTTTCCGTCAATACAGAACTTAAATCCTCTAATTGCTGCGTTTTCTCCAGTGCATAGGTACCTACACTTGTCAATCCCTTTTCAAAAGGAGCAACTAAAAAGCTGCTCACATAATTGAGGGGAACCGCCAATATATTGGTTGTAAAAGACAAAATCATCATACCAATGGAAAGAACGGTCAGAATAAAGAGAATATATTTACTTGGAAGATGAAACTTTTCCCTTTTTCTCTTTATTACCGGACTCATTTTCCACCCATTCCTTCTATTGCATATGCAAGAGATTTGTAGTTGTCATCCTTAATGATTTTGGCAATACCCAGAACCACTGTTTCCATGGGCCTATCCGTCATGTTGACTTTAAGCCCCGTTCCTTTTTGAACCATGGTTGCAAAACGGTTTACCTGACTGGCGCCTCCCGTCAGATAAATACCGTGACGGTAAATATCCGCACCAAGTTCCGGTGGCGTACGCTCTAAGATGACTTTGATCGCATCAATAATGGCAATAAAATGGTCTTCCAAAGCGCTGTCCACAAGATCCGTAGGAATCTCTTTTTCAATCGGAAGCCCTGTTACGATATCACGACCGTAAACCAGCGCCGACTGCCGGGAAGAAGCCAGTTCCGAAAGATTCATCTTGATCTTTTCCGCACTCTTTTCTCCTATAATCAGATTGTATTCATTACGGACGGCATTGCGGATTGCTTCGTCAAATTTGTGACCGCCCACTTTAATTAATTTGCTTAAAACGATACCACCCAGAGAAAGGATGGAAATTTCCGTCGTTGCATAACCGACGTTAACCACTAATACACCCTGGGAGTTTTTTACATCAATACCAAGTCCCAGTCCGTCCGCTACTGCTTTTTCCACCACCATGATCTTTTTGGCCTTTACACCGGCATCCTTGATCAGATCATAAAAAGCACGTTTTTCCACTTCTGTAACATCCGTTGGTACAGCTACGTAAAAATCAGCGGGTTTTATGGTGCCGCCTGTCTGATCGGAAACAAAATACTTTACCAGCGTTTCCATATTGTTAATATCCGCAATCACACCATTGCATACCGGATAGGAAGTACAAATATTGGCAGGGGCTTTTTCATACATTTCAAATGCAGAATCCCCGTAAGCCAGTAAAGTATTCTTATTCTCAATGGCGATCATATTTTTTTCAATAAAAAACTTGTCCTCGGCCTTATTATAGATTTTGATATTGTTGGTACCAAGGTCCATTCCAAAAGTATTATTAGACAATGTGGTGCTCCTTTCTACAAGTAACCTTTTTCTTTTAAGCTTATGTATGTATTATCTCCGATAATGATATGATCAAGCAAAGGAATCTGTATTAACCGGGATACTTCCAGAATTGTATGCGTAATCTCAATATCCTGTCTGCTCGGTGTCGGATCCCCGCTTGGATGATTGTGTATGAGGAAAATACAGACTGCATGAAAACGCAATGCCTCAATAAAAATCTCACGCGGAGAAAGAACCGAAGCATTTACCGTACCTTTTGATAATAAAACTTCTTTGATAATGCGGTTTTTGTTATCACATAATAAAAGATAGACATGTTCCGTTTCCAAATGCCGCACTCTTTCCATGAATAACGCTGCCACAGAAGCCGGATCATGAAAAGAGGGGTTTTTATGTCTGCTTTTCGTCTGCATTCTTGCGCAGATCTCGGCAACACATTTTAAGCGGATTGCTTTGACCTTTCCGATTCCTTTGATCTTTAGAAGTTCCTCTAACGGAATCGAATGAAGTGCCAGGATTCCATCTTCCTCATTGTTTGTCAGGGAAAGAACCCTGTGTGCCAGATCAATGGCATCTTCCCCGACCGTACCGGTTCGGATGATGATGGCAATCAGTTCGGCATCGGTCAATGCCTGTGCGCCCAATTGTTCAAAACGCTCATAGGGATATTCTTTTTTGTCAGGTTGTTTCATATTCTCTCCGGACACTTCTCTCCCAGGCATCGGTAAGACAAAACCTTTATGTCAAAAATTATCCAAAAGAATAGTACCATATTTCGGGTTTTCTGTACACCGATTCACATACTTTTTTTTCGTCTGCTTATGACGGTAATCGACACACACCGGCATCTTTTAAACTTTGCAAAGCCTTTAAAATGCCAAATTTTGCATGGGGGAAAGTAAGTCCTCCCTGAAAATAAACCGCATACGGCGGCTTGATCGGACCATCCGCACTCAGTTCAATGGAACTTCCGGATACAAAAGCGCCCGCGGCCATAATAACGGGAGCATCATAGCCCGGCATATCCCAGGGTTCCGGCGTTACAAAACTGTCAACCGGTGCCGCCGCCTGAATCCCCTGACAGAATGCGATTACTCCTTCCGGTGTACCAAAAGTAACTGCCTGAATAATGTCGTGGCGGCTTTCTTTGCTGTCAGGAACCACGGCAAAACCTAATTTTTCAAGACATGCAGCCGCAAAAACCGCACCCTTTAAAGCATTTGCCGTAACCGTGGGAGCTAAAAAGAGTCCCTGATAAAAGTCTTTTAAGATTCCCAAAGAAGCACCGACTTCTTTTCCCAGTCCCGGTGAAGTTAACCGATACGCAGCATTCTCCACGCATTCTTTTTTGCCTGCAATATAACCGCCGATCGGTGCCAGTCCGCCCCCCGGATTCTTAATCAGAGATCCAACGATCATATCCGCTCCCACATCCGTGGGTTCAATCGTCTCTACAAATTCGCCATAGCAGTTGTCCACCATACAGATCACATCCGGCTTGATCTCCCTGATAAAGGCAATCAGTTTGCCGATCCGTTCCACGGACAGGGTTTTTCTTGGCTGATACCCTTTAGAACGCTGAATTGTTACCATTTTGGTTTTATCATTGATCGCTTTGCGGATATTATCATAATCAAATTCCCCGTCAGCAAGCAGATCCACCTGTTTATAGGAAATTCCATATTCCTTTAAGGAACCCTTACTCTTACGGATACCGATTACTTCTTCCAGTGTATCATAAGGTTTTCCAACCGGGGAAAGCAGTTCATCCCCCGGACGAAGGTTACTCATTAAAGCCAGCGCAAGTGCATGCGTGCCGCATGTGATCTGCGGACGCACAAGGGCATCTTCCGTACGGAAGAGTTTTGCATAGACCTCCTCTAAGGTATCGCGTCCGGTGTCATTGTACCCATATCCCGTTGTGCCAAGCAGACAGGCTTCACTTACTTTTGCTTCCTGCATGGCTTTGATTACTTTTAGCTGATTGTATTCCGCAACCTGATCGATCTGTTCAAAACGATTTTTCAATCCTTCCAGTATCGGTTCTGCAAATGCAATCACATCGCTGTCGATTCCCAGTGTTTCATACATTCTGTTCATATCTTATTCCTTTTTCATCCCGTTTTTGTCAAAAGAAATGTGTTCATGGATAAAGGCAAGAATTCTATCCTCATTATGGTCAAACTCCTGCTTGTTTACCCAGATTACATCCTCTTCTTTGCGAAACCAGGTTAACTGGCGCTTGGCAAAATGCCTTGTATTTTGTTTGATGGTCAAAATAGCATCTTCCAAAGTGGATTTGCCGTCAAAATAGGCAAGTAGTTCTTTATAACCAACGCCCTGCATACTAACCAGATCCTGTGTGTATCCTTTTTCTAAAAGCTGATGCACTTCACTTTCCAGCCCCTGCCGGATCATATCATCCACCCTTGCATTGATTTTTTCATATAAAAGATCCCGGTCGTCATTTAAAACAAAGTAACAGAAATCATACACCGCTTCTTTGTTCCTTTGTTCCTCATTGTATTCGGAAAACTTTCTGTTGGTAAAATGAAAATATTCCAGGGCACGTACCACTCGCTTATTATTATGGTAATGAACACCGGCAGCATACTCCGGATCACATTCTTCTAACAGATGATACAGGTTTTTCTTTCCTTCTTCCGTCCTGCTCATTTCATAGAGGGAGTTTCGGTAAGAATCATCATGATCCTCCTCTTTAAAATCAATGCCATATAAAAGAGCCTGAATATAAAATGCCGTTCCTCCCGTAATAATGGGGATATGCCCGCGCTTATAGATCTCTTCCATGGCATCCTGAGCCAGTTTTTGAAAGATCGCCACATTGAATTCTTCGTCCGGATCCAGACAATCAATCAGATGATGGGGAATTCCTTTTTTTTCTTCTTCTTTAATTTTGGCGGTGCCAATGTCCATGCCACGGTATACCTGCATGGAATCTGCGCTGATGATCTCACCATTCATTTCTTTTGCCAGCCGTATAGATAATTCTGTCTTTCCGACTGCCGTTGGTCCGGTAAGAATCAGTAAAGGTCGTTTTTTTTCAGTCATTCGAAACCTCAGATAATTCGTTTGAATTTCTTTTCCAATTCATATTTTGTCATGGAAATAATCGTGGGTCGTCCGTGCGGACAATGATAGGGATTGTCCAGTGTCATCAGTTCCCGGATCAATTCCTTTACTTCTTCCCTGCTTAGCCGGTTATTCCCTTTTACCGCCGCTTTGCAGGACATGGATGCTATTTTTTCATAGATCAATTCCTGTTTTCCCTTCGGAACATCACTGCATAGTTCATCCAAAAGGGATATAAACATATCTTTTTCATTTTGACCGAACAAGTCAAGGGGAACGCTTCTAACCGCAATCTCATCGCTTCCGAAATCTTCGATTAAAAACCCCAGCCCCTCAAAGTATGGTTTGTATTCTTCTACAATATTTTTTTCCTTTGGCATAAGGGAAATAATAATCGGCGGATTTAAGGTCTGTGTTTCCATATTCTTTTCCTTAAAATGCTTTACAAGCCGCTCGTATTTTATCTTTTCATGCGCCGCATGCTGATCCATAATCAGTAATTTATCCCCGTATTCAATCATCCAGTAAGTATCAAACAATTGTCCGATGATCTCATATTCTTTTTCCGCTTCCTTAGAAAGAAACGGGGTTTCAAACAGGGACATCTGTTCCGCGCCTTTTGCATAGACCACCTTATCCGCTTTGATCACATTGCCGGTTTGTGGCATCACATCTTTTTGCTCCGTTAAGGTGCCGAGTACGGAAGGAATCTGATAATCGCCCTTATCTTCCGCTACCAGAGTAGATACCTTTTGTTCATTTTCGATACGTTTTTCTTCAAATGGTTCCGGACCTTTTTTGACTTCCGGTCCGGCTGTATCTTTTTGGGGTTCGGAAAGGGAAACATCCGGAATCAGTTCCTGCATTTTCAGCACACTTCCCACGGTACTGGAAATGTAATCAAAAAAGTATTCACTGTTTGAAAACCTTACATCCATCTTTGTAGGGTGTACATTCACATCCACAACTTCCGGAGATACCTCAATATTTAAAACAAAAAACGGATATCTGTGCTGCATCAGATAGGGCGCATATCCCGTCTCAATGGCTTTTGCAAGCACAAGACTCTTAATATAGCGGTTATTTACAAAACAATTCTCATAATTGCGGTTAGAACGGTTGAGTGTGGGTTTGCCAATGGCTCCGACGACAGAAATCCCCTTACCTTTCTGCTCCACAAAAAGCATTTCCTTCGCAATTTCTTTTCCGTAGATCCGGTAAATCAGTTCGTTTAAATTGCCGTTTCCGGAAGTATTAAACTTCATTACTCCGTTTTGAATAAACTGAAAAGAAACATTCGGTCTCGAAAGGGCTATTCTTTCACACAGATCATTAATCTGGGCAGCTTCCGTAGAAGGCGACTTTAAGAATTTTTTACGCGCAGGTGTATTGTAGAAAAGATTTTTTACAATGATGGTCGTTCCGTTCGGAACTCCGATTTCCTGCACTTCTTTTTCTACCGATCCTTCGATTACATAACGGATACCGGTTAAACTCTCATGTGTTTTGGTAATCATTTCTACCTGTGCCACTGCAGCGATACTCGATAAAGCCTCTCCGCGAAAACCAAGTGTCTGAATGGAAATCAAATCGGACGCATCCTGTATTTTACTGGTTGCATGGCGGTAGAACGCATTCTTTACCTGGGATTTTTCAATTCCGCAACCATTGTCCGTTACGCGGATAAAAGAAATCCCCCCGTCTTTGATCTCAACAGTCACAGATTCCGCACCGGAATCAATGGCATTTTCAACCAGTTCTTTTACCACGCTTGCAGGACGTTCCACCACTTCACCGGCAGCAATCTTATCTATGGTTTCTTCGCTTAATATTTGTATCTGTGCCATGAAAACCTCCTACCTGTCTATTCGCTTTTCCATCTGTTATTCAGTTTGTTTTGCAGACGGTACAGCGTGTTAAGTGCATCTAAAGGTGTCAGGGTACTGATGTCAATGGTTTTGATCTCTTCGATCACATCTTCATCTTTTACGGTGTCAAAAAGGGATAACTGATTCAGTTCCAGTTCATCCGGTACATCCACTTTCTTTTTTGTGTCATTTTTCTGGGGAATGGAGATATTCTGTACTCTTTCCAAAATATCCTTATCCAGAAGTTCCGATAAAATCTCCTTTGCCCGGTCAATCACAATCTCCGGTACTCCGGCAAGTTTGGCTACCTGGATACCGTAACTGCGATCCGCTCCTCCGCGGATAATCTTGCGCAAAAATACGATGTCATCGCCCTCTTCTTTTACGGCAATGCAATAATTATTTACGTTTTGAATCTTACCTTCCAATTCCGTTAGTTCATGATAATGGGTGGCAAAAAGAGTTTTTGCACCAAGTATCTTGGTATTGGATATAAACTCAATCACGGACCATGCAATACTCAGTCCATCAAAGGTAGAAGTTCCTCTTCCGATCTCATCTAAAATCAATAGGCTTTGGGAAGTGGCATTCCGAAGAATATTGGCTACTTCGTTCATTTCCACCATAAATGTACTCTGTCCGCTTGCCAGATCATCGGATGCTCCTACACGGGTAAAAATACGATCCACAATGCCGATATTGGCTTTCGTGGCCGGAACAAAAGAGCCGATCTGTGCCATCAGTACAATCAGGGCACTCTGCCTCATATAAGTGGACTTACCTGCCATATTAGGTCCTGTGATAATGGAGATGCAGTTTTTCCCGTTGTCAAGATACGTGTCATTGGGAATAAACATGTCATGTTCGATTACCTTTTCTACAACAGGATGTCTGCCATCTTTAATCTGGATAACACCTTTTTCATTCAGGGTTGGACGCACATAATGATTCTGTTCTGAAACAATGGAAAGAGAAGCAAATACATCCAGCCTTGCGATCTCTCGCGCCGTTTTTTGTATACGCTCTAACTGTTCGGCGATATGATCCCTGATCTCACAGAATTTATCATACTCCAATGTAACAAGTTTATCTTCCGCATTGAGAATGGTGTCCTCTAATTCCTTCAGACGCGGCGTGGTATAACGTTCCGCATTGGTAAGGGTCTGTTTGCGGATATAATCCTCCGGCACCAAATCCTTAAAGGAATTGGTCACTTCAAAATAATAGCCAAATACCTTATTGTAACGGATACGAAGATTCTTAATGCCCGTACGTTCTTTATCCTCTGCTTCTAACTGGGCAATCCAGGTTTTCCCTTCGGTTTTTGCCTTGCGAAGCATATCAATATCCGGATCATAACCATCCCTGATGATACCGCCTTCTTTTATCTGTAAAGAGGGTTCCTCCTTAATGGAGGCCTCAATCAAAGAAGTAATATCCTCAAGTCCGTCAATCGTTTCGGAAATATGGTAAAGTGCTTCCGCTTTCATCCCACCGGTAACGGTTTTAATCGGCGGCATCATTTTTAAGGATGCTGCCAGTGCAATCAGATCCCTGGGATTGGCAGTATGAAAACTGATTTTTCCCATCAGACGTTCCAGATCATACACCGGATTCAGGTATTCCCTTATCTCATCACGCTCGCAGGGATTCTTGCAAAGATCATCCACGGCATCGAGGCGGTATAGAATCTTTTCTTTATCGATCAATGGCTGCTCAATATATTTCCGCAACAGTCTGGCGCCCATTGCTGTTTTGGTCTTATCCAACACACCAAGCAGGGAGCCTTTTTTCTGTTTGTCACGTAAGGTCTCGCAAAGTTCCAGATTCCGTCTGGTGGAACTGTCAAGAAGCATGTATTTATTGGTCAGATACGGATAAATATGGGTCAGATGATGCAGAGAATTCTTCTGCGTATCGTACAGATACTGCATCAGTGCACCTGCCGCAATCGTACCAATCGGAAATTCTTCAATTCCGATTCCCTGTAAAGAAAGCACGTGAAAATGTTTCATCAGGATCTTCCGGCACTGATCTTCATCAAAAAAATGCGGATCCAGTGGAAAAATACAGATTCCCAGACGATTTTTCAATTCTTCCAATTGTATACCGCTGAATAAAAATGCATCATTACAGATAATCTCAGCCGGATTGTATTTTACAATCTCATCCAGCAACTGATTTTTATTGGCTACTTCCGTCAGATAGTAATCACCGGTAGTAATATCGGAGATGGAGATTCCGATAATCTCATCAAAATAGGCAATACACATCAGATAATTGTTACGGTTATCTTCAAACGCCTGTGTATTTAAGTTTGTACCGGGCGTTACAACGCGGGTCACTTCCCTTTTTACAATTCCTTTTGCCAGCTTTGGATCTTCCACCTGCTCACAGATAGCAACTTTGTACCCTTTTGAAACAAGTTTGTTCAGATACCCATCGACTGCATGATAGGGAACTCCGCACATGGGAGCCCGTTCTTCCATCCCACAGTTTTTTCCGGTAAGAGTCAGTTCCAATTCTTTCGATACGACAAGCGCATCTTCAAAGAACATTTCATAGAAATCTCCCAGGCGGTAAAATAAGATGCAGTCCTTATATTGTTCTTTCGTTGCAACATATTGCTGCATCATTGGTGTCATTTCTGACATGATTGCTTTCCTCTTTCTTTGTATTTAAACGGGTTCTCCAAAGTAATAAAAGCCCTTTGCTTCCGTTAATCTTACCTTTACAATCTGACCGATCAGGGAGGCATCCCCTTTAAAATGCACAAGCGCATTGTTGGATAGTCTTCCTGTTACCAGACTGTCATCCTGTTCATTCATTTCTTCTACTAAAACCGTATGCACCTGTCCTGTTAAGGCTCCGGCCTGTCTGGCTGCCGTTTGCTGAACAGCTTCGAGTACACGGTTAAACTGTTCCTGTGCCACCTGTTCCGGCACCTGGTCTTCCATGGCTGCCGCCGGTGTGCCGGTACGCTTGGAGTAAATAAAAGTAAAGGCATTGTTAAAGCCGGCTTTATGGATCACATCGATGGTCTCATCCACATCCTCTTTGGTTTCTCCGGGAAATCCCACAATAATATCCGTTGTAATAGACAGATCCGGAATCTCTTTTCGCAATTTATCCACCAAAGCAAGATACGACTCCTTTGTGTAGCGTCGGTTCATCTTTTCCAATATTCTGGTAGAACCGGACTGCAAAGGCAAATGCAGATGACGACAGATCTTCTTTGAATCACGCATCACTTCAATCAGTTCATCCGACAGATCTTTCGGATGGGATGTCATAAAGCGGATCCGTTCAATGCCGTCAATTTTTTCCACTTCCTTTAACAAAGATGCAAACGATATAGGAGTGTCGAGATTCTTACCATACGAGTTGACATTTTGTCCAAGGAGCATTACTTCTTTAACACCATCCGCAGCCAGTGAGCGGATCTCCTGTAAAATATCCTCCGGTTCCCTGCTTCTCTCCCTGCCTCGTACATAGGGGACAATGCAGTAACTGCAGAAATTGTTACAGCCAAACATAATGTTTACGCCGGATTTAAAACTATATTTACGATCCGTCGGAAGCGATTCCACGATCTTGTCCGTCGACTCCCAGATATCTACAATCATTTCGCCTTCGTCTGCCTGTAAAGTACGGTATAAAAGTTCTGCAAAACGAAAGATATTATGGGTTCCGAAGATCAGATCCACCTGTCTGTAACTCTTTTTGATCTTTTCGATCACGGACGGTTCCTGCATCATACAGCCGCATAAGGCAATCTTCATATGGGGATTTTTCTTTTTGTAATGCTGTAACTGTCCCAAACGTCCGTATACACGCTGGTTGGCATTGTCTCGAACCGTACAGGTATTATAGATCACAAAATCTGCTTCTTCCGTGTCCACGATCTCGTAACCGGCAGTTTCTAAAATACCCACCAGTTTTTCACTGTCTTTGGCATTCATCTGACAGCCGAATGTTGTCACGCAGCAGGTTGGCTTTCTGCCGGTCACAGCAGTATTATGCGCAATCAGATCCTGTAATTTTTTAAGATAATCCGCCTGTCTTTTTTCTTCCTCTTCGTTTATTTGCTTTGGAGCATTTTTAAATTCCATAAAGTTCCTCATTTCCTATATCATATAATCTGTAAAATCTCATTTTCGGTTACAATGCCCGTAAGCGGTATGTCCAGTTCACCGCTTTTAACATCTTCTACAAGCTGCATCCGGTAACTGAGTGCAATGCGCTCTTTGCAGGGAATTCTCATCAGATAACGATCATAATACCCCTTCCCATAGCCGATGCGTCCGCCTTTTTTATCAAAAGCCACGCCGGGTAAAAGCATTACGGTATCATCCCTATGTCTGGCAAACAGTTTAGCGCTAAATCTTTTATCCGGTTCTTCTAAAGGTTCCAAAATTCCTTTGTATCCGGTAAACAGATCATTCAGACCGTTAATCCGGTAAAAATCCATGTCTTCGCCGCATACCCTCGGCACATAGACTTTCTTTCCCATGGAAAGCAGCCTCTCAATCAGTGCTTTTGTCCGGACCTCACTTGTATAATCCACATAACATAAAATATATTCTGCATTTTGAACACTTGGCAGGGTAAGAAGATTTTTTAGAATGGAGATGCTTTTTTCCATGCATTCTTTATCCGTCATTTCCGAGCGAAGTCCAAGCATCTTTTTTCTAATGGAGATTTTTGTTTCCATACTTTTCTCCCAGATTTACCACGGATCCGTCCTCATTTTGTATACTGATATTATTCAACTGTCCGCGAAGATTCCTTCTTACCGCCAGAATATATTTCTGCCGAAGATCCTTCTGTTCTTTCTTTTCTTCTTCCGTCAGACCCTCGTTCTGGGATTTATGATAAAGTTCATTAATTCTGTCAATTATTTCCTGCATAGTAAATGACCCTCTTTATGTTCTTTTTTTCTATCCAAATCACATTAAGAATGCATATCCCTAATAAATTCAATTACATCAAAGTTCTCATCCTTATTCGCCTTAAACCAGGTTCCCAGGTTACGGCCGTCAATCAACCGGTGGATAATACGGATATCGCTGCTGTTTGCAATAATCATATCCGCACCGCAGCTGGTGGAAATCTTTGCGGCATTCATCTTCGTATTCATGCCACCGGTTCCTACATTGCTTCCGGTGCTGGCTTTCCCCATTTGCATATATTCATCCGTTAATACATCCACTTCTTCGATGAATTTAGCATCCTTATTGACCCTGGGATCATCCGAATACAAACCATCAATATCGGATAACAGGATTAACAGATCCGCACCTACAAGCGATGCCACAATGGCGGATAAGGTGTCGTTATCGCCAATCAGGATGTCGTCCTCACCTACGAGGATCTCATACGTGGAGACCGTATCATTTTCATTTACGATCGGAATAACGCCAAGATTTAAAAGTTCCATGAAGGTATTGTAGGCATTTTCCCTGTTTACATCATCCACAATGGTATTCTTTGTCATCAGAATCTGCGCCGCAATCTGATTGTACTCTGCAAAAATTTTCTGATACGTCATCATCAGTCTTGCCTGCCCGATCGCAGCACACGCCTGTTTAAATCCCATATGTCTGCCATTTTTGCTCTGTGCATAGGCACCAATTGCTTTTTTACCAACGGCGATCGCACCACTACTGACTAAAATAACATCCTTTCCCTGATTACGGATGTTACAAAGTTCCCTGCATAATACATCCAGTTTCGTATAATCCAGATCGCCGGTCTCCTTATGTTGTAAAGAAGAGGATCCGATCTTAATAACAATTCTTTGTTTATCCTTTATTGCTTCCCGTATTTTTTCCACAACAGCCTCCATAAAATGTATTCATAACCAACCTATTATACTATATACAGTACTTTTTCGCAATTGCTTCCACAACTGCCAGTCCATCCATGGCAGCGGATGTGATACCGCCGGCGTATCCGGCGCCTTCTCCGCAAGGATATAAGCCTTTTATAGCGGATTCACAACCCTCATCACGATGAATACGGACCGGGGAGGATGTTCTGCTCTCCACTCCCGCAAGAATACAATAATCATCATCAAATCCGGGAATCGTTTTTCCAAACGAAGTCATTCCTTCTATAAACGCCTGTTTTAAGGATTCCGGTAACAGTGTGCGAAGATCCGCCATCCTGTATTTACCTTTGATACAGGGAGAAAAAGAAGAAGAAATATAGTCTCTTTTTCCGTTCTGATTGGCATAATCTCCATAAAACTGTATGGGAATACTGCCCGCTCCCAACTGATAAGCTTTTTCTTCCAGTTTTCTTTGAAATTCCACACCTGCCAAAGGATGTTCACTTGCATAATCCTTTCTTGACACAGAAACCACGATTGCACTGTTTGCCACACCACTGTCCCGTTTGCTGTAACTCATCCCGTTAACAACCAGTCTGTTTTGTTCACTGGAAGCATTTACCACATACCCGCCCGGGCACATACAGAACGAATAAACACCCCGTTCAAGCGAAGTCTTTGCAGCCAGTTTATAGGCGGCTGCCGGTAGTGTGAGTTTTTCATTCACATTACCATACTGAGCCCTGTCAATCAGTTCCTGTGGGTGCTGCACGCGCATCCCCACCGCAAAATCCTTGGCTTCCATGGGAACCTTTCTGTTATATAAGGTCTGAAAGGTATCTCTTGCACTGTGTCCGATCGCTAGAATAACGGATTCACAGGGAATTGTCTGTGTTTCATTAATGACCAATCCGGTCAATACAGTGTTTTCCACAATAAAATCGGTAACTTTGCTTTCATAATGGATCTCACCACCCCATGTGAGTATCTGATTTCTCATATTTGCCACTGTTTTTGCCAGAATATCCGTACCAATATGGGGTTTGCTGTCGTATAAAATATGCTCGGGTGCCCCGTTTTCCACAAAAATACGAAGCACTTCATGATTTCTTCCGGTTTTGTCCTTGATCAGGGTATTCAGTTTACCATCGGAAAATGTACCGGCTCCGCCTTCCCCAAACTGTACATTGGAATCGGAAAGCAAATGGGAAT
Organism: uncultured Lachnospiraceae bacterium; assembly: GCA_964386235.1. Classification (GTDB taxonomy): domain Bacteria; phylum Bacillota; class Clostridia; order Lachnospirales; family Lachnospiraceae; genus RGIG8767. Next base: position 27,480 of record CAYLSH010000003.1, read on the forward strand.
CCTTCCAGAAGTCTTCCACATCTTTAAGCCTATCCTCTACTTTTTTGCCGCGTTCATAAATACGGGGACAAAAACCTGCCTTTGCAAGCATATATCCGGCAAATAGTCCTGCCGGTCCCATACCGATAATAATGGGCGGATGGCACATTTTTTGCGTTCCGCTTACAGTCAAAATATAATTCTTTTCGCGATAACGGATCACATCCGTGTTCTTAACATGCTTTAGTATCTTTTCTTCTGCTGTTTCTTTTTCTAATTGCACGCAAACGGAATACACCCGGAATAATTGCGGTTTTTTCCGGGCATCCAGGGATTTTTTTAAGATACGCAGCATCACAATACTCTTTTCATCGATGCGGTATTGTTTGCAGATTTTATTCTTTATCTGATTGATTTCATAATCCGGCTGATCATTTTGTGTGGCATCCACCGGAATCTTTATCTGATTGATCTGAAGCATATAAATCCTTTCTAAAGGGCGGCATGTGTTCCGGCAAGATAACCGGAGGTCCATGCCCATTGCAGATTATAGCCGCCGCATTTGCCGTCAATATCCAGCATTTCACCGCAGATATACAAGCCATTCTGATAAACGGACTGCATATGATCATCCACCTCGTCAAACGCTACACCACCGCTGCACACCTGTGCCTGTTCAAAAGGGTTCACCTGCTTGGGCGTTACAACAAACGCCTTCATGGAATCGCATAAACGCTGTATTTGGGGCCTTATGGATCCCTGTATGCGATCCGAAGGGCGAAGATCATATTCGTTTAACAACAAAAGAGAAATCTTTTTATGTAGGAGTCCTAAAAGAAATTCTTCCATCGTTCTGCCCTCGTACTGCCGGATACGGTCCGTATAAAAATCACACCATTCTTTAGCAGACATATGCGGAAAGAAATCAAGGATTACTTTAACCTGTTTGCGCTGATCGAGAGATTCGGCAATGAAACGGCTCATCTGAAAAACAGGAATCCCGGAAATGCCGTAATCCGTCAGTTGTATTTCTCCCTGTTCTTCACTTTTGATCCGGTCATCCACATATAAAGAGACTCTTCCTTTGACACGCACACCTGCGATCATCGAAAAAAAGGTTTCTTTGCATCTGACCTGAACCAATGCAGGATATAGTTTACGGATCTTATGCCCAAAGGCTTTGGCAAGGTCATAACCATCGCTGTTTGCATTTTTAATACCGGCTTTGCTGCCGCACGCAAGAATCACGGCATCAAAACAGGCTTTTCCCTTTGAGGAAGTAACCACAAATCCCTTCTTTTGCGAATGGGAAATGCAAATGGACTCCACACCGGTTTCCAAAACAATCTTTTTCCTTGCTAACATTGTCATAAGCACATCCAAAACAGCGGATGCCTGCTCACAATACGGATAAACATATCCATCCTTTTGTCTGGTTAACATACCGATATTTTCAAAAAAAGAAATCGTATCTTCCTGGGAAAATCGTGCCAGACACCGGGCAAGTTTGTCCGCATCCAAAGTATAATAATGCTCCGGTCCCATATCCATATTAGTCAGATTACATTTTCCGTTGCCGGTCGCTAACAGTTTTTTTCCGGCTTTTTCGTTTCTTTCATAGATTGTAACCTGATTATTTTCATTTGCCGCGCAAATTGCCGCCATCATGCCCGAAGCACCGGCTCCGACTACTAATATTCTTTTCATAAATAACCTCATGTCTGAGCGACTTAATTTTTGTCAACTGGTATACGATTCTAAAAATGCGTATACCTCGCCAATCGTATTAAAACATTTGGTGGAAATAATCTGTTCTTTCACTTCATCAGGAAGCATCTCAAGAGTCAGATCCGTTGCCATAAAAATCTCGTCCATATTGTCCGAACGATAAACACAGAGTTCATGGTCAATTGCTTTTACATAATAAATAATCTTTTCTTCTTCGGGCGCATAAACCTTTTTTACTCTGATCTGCTTTGGATGAAACGAAATAAGCTCCATGGAAAGCAGTCCCTTTTTCTTATCCTCAAAATCAGGGCTTGCTTCATAACGGGCAATTTCCTCGATCAATTCTTCCCTGTTAAGACCCAAAAAATAAAACGGCACTTCTTCCGCAAAAGAATCTTCCCTCGTTTTTCCGCGATATTGTTCAATCTCATAGACCGTATCGCAGGTAACTACATTGCTTTTGGTACTGACGCTTAAATCCTGCATTTCTTCTGTCGTCTGATTTTGTATAAAAGACCCATCCTCCTTTTTGTTTTCAGAAGGATAGCCCCAGTCATAAAGCAGATAAATCAGGATCAAAATAAATATAACTATAATACATAACAAACTGATACTTTTCAAAAATCGCATACATAACTCCACTTTTTTGAATAGTATCAGTATTATGATTAAAAAATATACTATAATCGCAGTCTGCTTCGTAAAAAAGCAACCGGATAATAATTTAACGTTCTCTTCAATGCCATTTCATCTTTTTTGCTGATGCCACGCAAAGCAATCAGTGTCAGATAATACAACAGATAACCCAAAATCATGCTTAAAATCATAAGCAAAACATTCATCATCACAAATCTGTCCAAAATGATAAACAATACCATCATCACAATGGAAGCCGCTCCGTATTTACCGACCTTGTAAAGGATGTCCATAATATCCGGACGTATCTTTTTGTAAACCAGTACAAAACCAAGAAGTATCTGCATTCCGAAAAACAGATAAAAAGAATAAACCAAATTCAGAAAAGAGGCATTCGTACTCTTTAGCATAATTCCCAAAAAGACCATTTGAACCACAAACGATAGAATCTGTGTACCAAAGGCTTCCAGATCCATACCGGATGCTTTCATAACCGCATGCAGTGCCTGTGTGATACCCGCGCATAAAACCAAAAATCCGGCTGCCTGTAAAACCTTGGCCGCATACGAATACTGGCCGGTGTAAAAAACCTTAACCAGAGGGTCTGCTAAAAATGTCAGAATCACCGACGGCGGAAGCAGCATAAAGAAACTGTTTTTGATAATATACTGCGTGCGGATCATGGCCGTTTTCGGATCCTGTTTGCGATAATCATTGTGCAGTCTGTATTTTTCCCTTGCGATGTATTCTGCAAAAATCGCAAGGATAAAAACTGCGGGAAGAAATACCCGGCTGAATAAAATACCACAATTTACAAAGGCTCTCTGTGCCGTAATCTCCGTTTTACCTGCCATATACAGATACAACAATCCGCCTGCAAAAATGGACAAAACCGGGAACCATTGATGCAGGGATATCTTAAAAGCTGTCGTAAAAACAGCACCATGCGTCATCTTTTTAGAATCCATGCTTCTTAAATTTCTGCCTTCTCTTTTCGGAAGACGAAGCCGTACACTCAAGACAAGTACCGTGATCAACACAATAAGGGAGGCAAAAAAGTATACGCATGCAACTGCAAGTGCCATATAGGCATTGGTTACATAATCAATCTTAAGGAGTGCCGCCACTTTATTACCATATTCTTTAAAATGTGAAAAAAATACAAAAATTAAGAGTATCGGCAATATCGTTCTAAGAAGTGTTGCAATATGCACAATAACGGTGTTGGTATTGCCGTTCTGATAACCGCATACCGCATCGGTAATACCATTTATTAATAATACAAATGCTAACACCTGTAAGATAGGTGCCATAAAAGTAGTGCCTGTCAGTTTCAGGCAAAATGCCGGTGCTGCTAACAAGCTGATCAGACATAGCAAAATCCCGACAATGCCCACATAGATCAATGCCGGTTTTAATATGATTTGTGCATTGCTGTTAAGTCCCTTACTGTTGCGCATACTGACCATTTTGGATATACCGGTCTGAAGTCCTCCAAAAAAAACATTGTAAAGTGCTGCCAAAAACAGCAGGGATATTCCTAAAAATCCCATTCCGCAGTCAAATAAAAAATTCTCTAACACAATCAGAAACAGGATATTTACGATCTTCATAATACTATTAAGTGATATTCTGTTATTCATCCGTATATTATTCCTCTCCGTCAAAATCCCTTGTAATCTGCAATAATGAAAGAATCTGTTCCTGCTTTTCTTCCATCTGTTTTGCTTCTTCTTCCGTCATATGGTCATATCCGCATAAATGATACATGCTGTGTGCGATCAAAAATGCATATTCCCGCTTCCGGCTGTGACCGTATTCTTTTGCCTGACTGATAATCCTGTCTGCATTGAGGATGATATCCCCTAAAATAATGCAGTCCGTCTCCGGATCCTTATAATCCGCTTCCATACCTTCCGGTATCACAAATGCAGATGGGGAAGCAAACTCCAGATTTGGGAAGGATAATACATCGGTTGGTGCGTCAATCTCACGCATCTGTTTATTGTATGCCCGGATTCCCTCATTATCCGTCAGTAATACATTTATCTCCGCATCAAAAGGACATAATTCTACCCGAAGTACCGTTTCGATTACCATACCTGCGGTTTCTTCTAACGGAAAATCAAATTCCGTATCGGTTTCATTTTCAAGATAAATCTGTATTTTCATGCTTACTCCTGTTGTTAACTGCGTGATTTCTTATAAGAACGATCCTTTTTGATGCGTTCTTTATTGTGTTCCTTTGTCTGTTCCTTAGCTTCATACACTTCGTATGCCTTTACGATCTTTTGTACAAGAGGATGACGTACCACATCCTTACTGGTCAGATGACAGAACGCAATTCCTTCCACATTGTGAAGTACCCTACAGGCAACATCAAGTCCCGATCTTGTCCCGGTTGGAAGATCTTTTTGTGTTTCATCCCCGGTCACGATGACCTTTGAACCAAATCCGATACGGGTTAAAAACATCTTCATCTGTGCCGGCGTGGTATTCTGCGCTTCGTCCAGTATAATATAGGCATTGTCCAGTGTACGTCCGCGCATATACGCTAAGGGAGCTACTTCAATCAGTCCCTTTTCCATATTTTTCATGAAACTTTCCGCACCCATGATCTGATACAGGGCATCGTATAAGGGACGCAGATAAGGATCCACCTTACTTTGTAAATCTCCGGGTAAAAATCCGAGTTTTTCACCGGCTTCGATTGCCGGACGCGTCAGGATGATTCTTTCCACTTCGTTATTTTTAAAAGCCGTGATTGCTTTTGCCATGGCAAGATAGGTCTTACCGGTTCCCGCCGGTCCCATTCCAAAGACGATCATATTCTCATCAATGGCATCCACATATTCCTTCTGTCCCATCGTTTTTGGTTTGAGCGGTTTGCCGCTTATCGTATGACAGATCACTTCCTGATCCATATTAAGAAGTTCTTCTTCTCTTTCTTCCATCCCCATCGCAATTGCGTAATCCACATCCTGTTCCAAAATCGTATTCCCTCTTTCCGAAAGTGTCTTTAAAGTCTCCAGAACCTGTTTTGCACAGGCAGCTCTTTTTTCGCTTCCCCTGATCATGACGCAATCATCCCGGTTAAAAACATCCACATCAAAAGCCCGTTCTATTTTCTTGATATTACAGTCACATTGTCCGAATAGAGCAACGCAGTGTTCCATTGGAATCTCAATGCGCTCCGTTATCATTTCACCCATGTATTTTCTCCAAATCAATTATCCTGTTGCAGGACATCAATCACAAAAGATCCGGTCAATCTCAAATATTGACTATCAGATTCTATTTTAACATTATTTTCTATAATTTGTACCCCTTTTTCATTTAATTCTTTCATAGTTTTCTCTAAAAACTGTTTTAACAGTATTTTCCCCTCTTCCTCTCCATACAGATCCTCTATTTCCACGTATTCACAATACCTTCTGCTCCCGATATAAAGCGGAATGGATAATTCTTCCAAAACCGGATGGGTCTTTTCTTTTACTGTCACATCATAAAGATGATATGTATTTTTTTTGTAAAAGAAACCCAGATAATGCTGTCCCAAACGGATATAAGGAAGCGTATATTCCTTTCCCGTATAATTCTTATGCCGGTAATAACGGCTTATTTTACGGTGCATGGGATATTCTGTGCGTATCGTCACATCCGCGTCGGCGTCCACCATATCATAGGATATAATATTTCCGTCATTATCATAGATGGGCACCCTTCCTTCCACCAAAACCGTACCGGTTTCCACTTCATCCCCAACCTTTACAAGGGGGACTCCTTTTCTGGTAATCATTTTTACAATGATCCCCTTCATACCGCAGATCAGATCATCCCCCTCTTTTACATTAGTAACCGTTTTATCACGAAAAGTCTCATTTTCTTTTAACGCAACCACCAGTTTTGTACCTTCGAGTTTTACCGAAACCCAGCTGATTCTGTCAAAATACTCGCGTATTTCCTTTTCTAACACAGGGATATCAATTCCGTCCTTATAACTTCCGTAATGCACGCCATGGGAATGAATAAAACGAAGTAAAATGGCATCCTCAATGGTCTGATTTCCTGAAAAAGAAAAGGACCATACAAAAAATGACATTCCATATAAAAAAAGAAAAGATAACAGAATCCCTGCAAAAAAAATTTTTCGTTTTCTATTTTTATGCACAAAAAAAGGCAGTCCATATTCTTTACGGATCTCTGCCTTCACTTTTGTTTTTTGTAAAAACGGGTCTATACGACGATAATCCAATATCGATATCCTGCATATATAGACATCCTCCATTGGCGTAATATCCCACAAAACAATGCCATTTAACCGGCACAGATTCATAAACCGTTCCGGCGAATAGCCACCTAAAACTATTTCATAATAACCTTTTACATAACGAAATAAACCCAACATAAACAGACACCCTTAAGATGGATATTGTATGGACATAATACGTCCTTTTATTAACATATCTTCTTCTGTGTAGTGATCGATCTTTAAATGCCGTCCTTCTATCAGAATATAGGTATTCTTCCCCTGTATCCGGATACAGTTTTCGTTATACTCCAGTATTCCTTTATAATTTTCTATATAGAGTTCTTCATTTCCAATAGCCGTTAAAATAAAGGAACCATGTGTAATATCTTTTGGTAATTGTAGTTTATCCCATAATCCGTTTTCATTTTTCTTCATGGTAAATATTATGAAAGGAAACAACGGATTATGTCCGTTATTTATGATAGGGTTCCCCGTTTATAATGCGAAACGCTCTATAAATCTGTTCCAGTAAAATAACACGCATCAACTGATGCGGAAACGTCATATCCGAAAAACTGATCATCTGCGGATTCTCTTTTTTGATGCTTTCCTCAACACCCAGGGAACCGCCTATGATGAAGGTAATATGACTGACGCCGGATACCGTGTTTTTCTGTATCATACCGGCAAAATCAACGGAATCATATTTTTTCCCTTCAATGGCAAGCACTATCACAAGACTATCCTTCGGAATCAGATTGCGGATCCTGTCACCTTCTTTGGAAAGAATCTGTGCAGTAACCGTATCCGATGCCTGATCCGGTGTCTTTTCATCCGCCACTTCGAGCACATTCAGTTTACAGTATTTGGACAAACGCTTTTCGTACTCTGATAAAGCATCCCTATAAAACTTTTCCTTCACTTTCCCCACTGCAATTACTGTGATTCTCATGCTTCAAAAATCTCCGGATAGACTTCTTCTATGATATAGTCTGTAAAAGAGGCTTCCAGGTCCGGATACTGACTTACTATCATTTCTTTCATTTTTTCAATTCTTCTGAAATATAAAATCTCCATGGAAGGTTCCTCTTCCATAAACTCATTGTCAAAATTCTCTTTATCAATGTTTTCTTTGAGATAAGTCCGGATATTTTCTTTTGTATCCTTTTCCGTTCCTGCCTGTTTTTGCAGTTTCTGATAGGATCTGCGGGAGCTGATGCCAAGGATAACAAAAAGGAAAAACATAACGCCCATAACACCCGTAACCAGAACTTTGGAAAATCCGGTTAATGAAATGGGGATAATGCCCATGTTCAATAAAATAAGTGCCACAATTCCCAATACACCCACAATTAACAGGGTATTGGCTCCGGAGCGGTATTCTTCCGCTTTTTTATCCGCTTCCTGATAGGGAGTACTGTATTCTTCTTCTGCTGCTACAACCTCTTGTTGAGATTCCGATTGCTCTTCCTCTTCTTTTTTGGCAACCTTACTCAGATATACGCGTAACTGTTTTCCGGCTTCTTTTGCATCTTTTCGATCTACAAAAAGTTCGTAAATTTCTTCTTTTTCATCGTATTCAATCTTGGTGTCGCAAATTCCGTTTGCTTCCATAAAGCGACACATATTCTCTAATTCTTCCTTTTCGCCAAAATAAAGGGAAGCAAATCCTTCTTCCAGCGAATCTACCAGTGCAGATCCGCAATCCGCACAAACGGTATAACCATCCTTGTATTCATTTTTACATTTAGGACACCAGGGCATAATTTTTTCTCCTTTTTTTGCAAAATGGATCCCCAGGTCCGTGGGAATCCATTTTAATTTTTCCTATTAAAACCGTTTTATTTGGAAAGATATTCATCAATTCCTTTTGCAGCTGCTTTTCCGGCTCCCATTGCAAGGATTACGGTTGCGGCTCCTGTTACGGCATCACCACCGGCATATACACCTTCTTTGGAGGTTGCACCGGTATCTTCGGAAGCGATGATACATTTACGTCCGTTAACTTCCAATCCCTTTGTTGTAGAAGAAATCAACGGATTCGGAGAAGTACCAAGGGACATGATAACCGTATCCACATCAATGACAAATTCACTTCCTGCCACTTCTACAGGACGTCTTCTGCCGGATGCATCCGGTTCGCCAAGTTCCATACGGATACATTTGATACCATTAACCCAGCCGTTTTCATCCTTTAAGATCTCTACCGGATTGGTTAAAAGATCAAAAATAATGCCTTCTTCTTTTGCATGATGTACTTCTTCTACTCTTGCCGGAAGTTCTTCTTCGCTACGACGGTATACAATATGCACTTCACTGCCGAGACGAAGTGCTGTTCTTGCAGCATCCATGGCAACATTACCGCCGCCTACAACGGCTACTTTTTTACCACGCATGATCGGAGTAGAACTATTTTCATCAAATGCTTTCATCAGATTGCTTCTGGTCAGATATTCGTTGGCAGAGAATACACCGTTTGCCGTCTCACCCGGAATACCCATGAACTTGGGAAGTCCGGCACCGGATCCGATAAATACGGCACTAAAACCTTCATCCTCTAATAATTCATCAATGGTAATAGCCTTACCCACTACCACATTAGTTTCAATCTTAACGCCCAGGGCTTTTACATTTTCAATTTCTTTTGCTACGACCTTGGTCTTAGGAAGACGGAATTCAGGAATACCGTATACCAAAACACCACCTGCCTCATGAAGGGCTTCAAAGATCGTTACATCATATCCCATTTTAGCAAGATCGCCGGCACAGGTAAGACCGGAAGGACCGGAACCGATAACGGCAACCTTTTTATTTTTCTTTTCCGCTGTAACAACCGGTTTGATATTGTTTTCACTTGCCCAGTCTGCTACGAAACGCTCTAATTTACCGATGGAGATCGGTTCTCCTTTGATACCGCGGATACATTTTCCTTCACACTGGCTTTCCTGTGGACATACACGGCCACAGATAGCAGGAAGTGCGCTGGACTCGGAAATAATCTGATATGCTGCCTCCATATCTGCGTCTTTTACTTTTTCAATGAATCCCGGAATATTGATAGAAACCGGGCATCCCTTGATGCACTGCGCATTCTTACAGTTGATGCATCTGCTAGCTTCTTCTTTTGCTTCTTCTACATTATATCCAAGACAAACTTCTTCAAAATTGGCTGCTCTTTTTTTTGCGTCCTGTTCACGGACAGGAACTTTCTTTAAAACGTCCATTTCTTCTTCCTTTCAATCATCAACATAGTTTTTCTCGACAAATAAGTAAAACAGGTTTTCCTTATTAATTGCAGTTGCCGCATCCGCCATGATGGGTATCGCCTTCTTTTGCTTTTAAGAACGCTCTTCCTTCTTCCGTCTTATATAACATCTGGCGTTTCATGGCTTCGTCAAAGTTTACTTTATGGCCGTCAAATTCCGGGCCGTCCACGCAGGCAAACTTAATCTCATCGCCAACACTTACACGGCAGGCACCGCACATACCGGTACCATCCACCATGATCGGATTTAAACTTACGATGGTAGGAATATTTAAAGATTCTGTCATCTTACATACAAATTTCATCATGATCATCGGTCCGATGGCTACGCAAAGGTCATATTTCTTACCTTCTTCTTTTACAAGATCTTCGATGGTCTTTGTAACCATTCCGCTTCTGCCGTAGGATCCGTCATCCGTTGTTACATAGAGATTGCCGGCAACTGCCTCCATCTCTTTTTCCAGAATCAGAAGATCCTTTGTTTTAGAACCGACAATAACATCCGCCTTAACGCCCATTTCATGTAAATACTTAACCTGAGGATATACAGGAGCGGTACCAACACCACCGGCAACAAATAAGATGTTCATGGCATCGAGTTCTTCTTTTGATTTTTCGCAAAGTTCGGATGGACAGCCCAATGGTCCCACTACATCATGGAAGGAATCCCCTGCCTGTAATTTTGCCATTTCCACGGTACTTCCGCCAACGATCTGGAAAACAATGGTTACCGTTCCCTTTTCACGATCATAATCACAAATCGTAAGCGGGATACGTTCGCTGTCAGCGCCGGTACGAACGATTAAAAACTGTCCCGGCAGACAATGTTTTGCCAGACGCTTTGCTTCCACTACCATTAAAAAGATATTGGTAGTTAATTCTTCAGCCTTTAAAATTTTATACATAATTGCCTCCTCATTCAACTTTAGTACGTTAAAGCATTTTCTTATCTATATTAGCGTTTTTGATAAAAAAAATCAACATAAATATCACAATATTATATCGGGTCAAGCGTGACGTTTCCGTTTTCGTCCTTTATAATGCGGTAAACATACCCGTTAGAAACATCCACACCATAGATTTTCCCGGTCATATTACGGGAATTATTGCCTTCCTGATAATACTCATATATGATATGAAATATTTTGTTTTCCACTATCTGAATGGAATTGTATACATATATATTTTTCCCGGACATATTGGCAAGGTTACCTTCCGTATCCAGTATCATTTCTTTTTCCACCAGTCTGTGAAGCAATCTGTATACGGATTCTACGGATGTATAATTGGTTTCCACCACAAGCTGATAACTTCTGGCAATCACCTCACTGTATACCCCTTCCTGATTCAGGGCAACAAAACGATAATTGGTTACCCCCTCTTTCATGGGCATGGGTTCTCCATAGATATAACTGTTTTCATCCGGTTGAGAACCATCCATGGAATAATATACCGTACATCCCTGTGGAACATCAATGCTAATCATCTGGGGAAGATTGTACTGTCCGCTCTCAGGAAAAACAACAGGCGTAGCCGGTTGCGTTCCTTCAATCGTGTAATACGCCTCCACCACATTGCTGGCAAGACCGTAATCATTGACAAACACCGCACGGATATGATATTCCCCATATCTTAAAAATAAGGGAGAAGTGTATTCTATTCCATGATTTTTAGGATCCGATCCGTCCAGACTGTAATACGTGGTTCCGGTTACCTGTGTCTGGATCTTTAGGGGGATCACATGATTGTACGTTCCGCTCTCATAACTGAAAACCGGATCCGCCGATGTATAATTCTGAAATTCTGTCTTAACAGACTGTTCATTACAGTTTAAAAGCAGTTTGTTAATCTCGCTGTAATTTTCATCTTTTTCATAGATGGCAATAATCCTTGCATATGCTTTTTCATTACACGGATCATCATCAATAATGGCATAGTAATAGGACAGAGCCTGATCAATCTTTCCCGTTTCATACAGACAGTCCGCATAGGAAAGACGCAGGGAAATATCCTGGTCCAGTTCCAACGCTTTTTCATAGTATTTTATGGCTTCTTCATAATTCTTTTTATCATACAATAACTGTGCGGTTTCTACCTGAACCGTATAATATTTGTCCAGATACACATTTCTTGCAAAAAAGAAGCCAAAAATACCAATCACAAACAGACAGGCAAGAGAAATAACAACCAGGATCCGACGCTTTACATGTTTGGAAGAATCTCTTTCCGCTTCCTGCAACGATTCCGTATCTTCACTTACATCCTGCGCCGGTGTCATTTCTTCTGCCACTGCGGTTAGTGTCTCGATTATGCTGTTTTCAATTTCGGGCTCAAAATCAGGTACGATCTGAATCTCTTTCCCGCATTTTTCACAGTAAAGAAAATCTTTTTTGAGCACCTCTCCACAATTTGGACACTTCATAAAAATCCTCACTTCAATGTGATTATTTACACCAAACTACCTGACAATAAATTAGAAAAGACCAGTGATCTTACCGTTTGCATCCACATCAATGGAATACGCTGCCGGAGATTTGGGAAGTCCCGGCATGGTCATAACATTTCCGGTAAGTACAACGATAAAACCGGCTCCGGCTGATACATACAGATCCCTTACAGTAAGCGTAAAATGCTCCGGTCTTCCAAGCAGGGTCTGATCATCGGATAGAGAATACTGCGTTTTTGCCATACAGATCGGCAGATTACCAAAACCAAGTTTTTCCAGTTGCGCAATCTGTTTTTCTGCGCCTCCGACGAAACTGACATCATCCGCTCCGTATATTTCTTTTGCAATAATGCCTATTTTTTCTTTGATCGGAAGATTCTCATCATATAAAACCTTGAAATGGCTTTCCTTGGTTTCTAACGTATGTAATACCGTGTTGGCAAGTTCGATACCGCCTTCTCCGCCATGTTCCCAAACCTTGGAAAGAGCGAAATCACAATTACGTTCGTTGCAGAAATTGCGTACAAATTCGGTTTCTTCCTCACTGTCTGTCACAAATGCATTCAGCGTAACAACAACGGGCACATCATATTTTTGTAAGTTTTCAATGTGTTTTTCCAGATTGCAGATGCCCGCTTTTAAAGCCTCTAAATTCGGTGTGGACAAATCTTCTTTTTTCACACCACCATTGTATTTTAATGCACGGATCGTTGCTACTAACACAACAGCATCCGGTTTTAAGCCCGCCATACGGCATTTAATATCAAAGAACTTTTCAGCACCTAAATCCGCTCCGAATCCTGCTTCCGTAATGACATAATCCGCCATTTTCAAAGCCGCTTTGGTTGCACGCACGGAATTGCATCCATGTGCAATATTGGCAAAAGGACCACCATGAACAAGCGCGGGTGTATGCTCCAAAGTCTGGATCAGATTGGGTTTCAAAGCATCTTTTAATAATGCTGCCATAGCACCCACTGCATGTAAATCGCCCGCCGTAACCGGTGCTCCATCCAGATTATATGCGACCACAATGGCAGAAAGTCTTTTCTTTAAATCTTCCATGTCACTGGCAAGACATAATATAGCCATGATCTCGGAAGCTACGGTAATGACAAAATGATCCTCTCTAACGGTTCCGTCCGCTTTGGCGCCAAGTCCCACTACTACATTACGCAGCACTCTGTCATTCATGTCGAGGCATCTTTTCCAAACGACCTGACGGGTGTCAATGCGAAGTTCATTTCCCTGCTGGATGTGATTGTCCAGTAAAGCAGCAAGCAGATTATTTGCAGAAGTAATTGCATGAAAATCACCGGTAAAATGAAGGTTCAGATCTTCCATCGGAACGACCTGTGCATATCCACCGCCGGCAGCTCCGCCTTTGATACCAAAACAAGGTCCCAGGGAAGGTTCACGAAGGGCAATCACGGCTTTTTTGCCGAGTTTGCCAAATGCCTGTCCGAGTCCAACCGTAGTCGTGGTTTTCCCTTCACCTGCGGGTGTCGGATTAATTGCCGTTACTAAGATCAGTTTTCCGTCCTTATTATCCTGAATACGATTCAAATATTCGTCCGAAATCTTTGCTTTGTATTTGCCGTACAACTCCAATTCATCCATGGAAAGGTCCAACTTGGCTGCGATCTCCAAAATGGGTTGTAAAACTGCTTCCTGTGCAATCTGAATATCTGTTTTCATCTTCGGTCTCCTATACATATTCTTCTATATATTGTTCAAATTGTTCCATACTCATTAATACTTTACGGGGTTTGGTACCTTCTTCTTCGCCCACGACTCCGGCTTCTGCAAGCTGGTCCATAATTCTCGCCGCACGGTTAAAACCGATCTTAAAGACTCTTTGCAACATACCGATTGATGCCTTGTCTTTTTCAATGATAAATTTGCCGGCTTCCACAAAATAGCTGTCCAGTTCACTGCCACTCGTTGCCTGTCCGCCGCCTAAAGAAGAAGTTCCCATATTTTTAATTTTTTCTTCAATATCCGGGTCATACACATTGCCGATCGCCTGATTTTTTAAATAATCCACCACATCGGACACTTCGGAATCGGAAATAAAGGCACCCTGAATACGTGCCGGTTTGGTGTACCCCTGCGGATAAAAGAGCATATCCCCTTTTCCGAGAAGTTTTTCCGCTCCGTTCATGTCTAAGATCGTTCGCGAATCCACACCACTGGATACCGCAAACGCCACACGGCTTGGCATATTAGCTTTGATCAGTCCCGTGATAACATCCACGGAAGGACGCTGGGTCGCTATGATCAGATGGATACCGGCAGCACGTGCAAGCTGAGCCAGTCTACAGATGGATTCTTCCACTTCATGGGCTGCAACCATCATAAGATCTGCCAACTCATCAACAATGATTACGATCTGCGGCATCCTGGTAAGATCATTCCCTTCTCCCTTTGCCTGTAAAGCTTCCACCTGTTTGTTATATCCTTTCAGATCACGCACATTCATATCGGCAAATTTCTTGTATCGGTCCGTCATTTCCGCAACGCCCCAGTTAAGGGCACCCGCTGCTTTTTTGGGATCGGTCACAACCGGGATCATCAGATGGGGAATTCCGTTATATACGCTCAATTCCACGACCTTGGGATCAACCATGATAAGTTTAACATCATCCGGATGCGCTTTGTATAAAATACTCATGATAATCGTGTTGATGCAGACGGACTTACCCGATCCGGTCGCACCCGCAATCAGCATATGGGGCATCTTGGCAATATCCGATACCACAACCTGTCCGCCGATATCCTTACCGACTGCAAACGCAATATTACTCTGGAAATTCTTGTATTCCTTGCTCTCGATCAGATCCCGGAATGCTACTGCACTGTTTTCCTTATTGGGTACTTCGATACCCACGGCTGATTTACCGGGGATCGGTGCTTCAATACGGATATCCGCTGCTGCAAGATTGAGTTTGATATCATCCGCCAGATTGACAATACGGCTGACCTTTACGCCCGGTTCCGGCTGCAGTTCATAACGGGTTACACTCGGTCCCTGACTGATATCCGTCACCGTAACATTTACCCCAAAGGTCTTTAGGGTGTTTTGTAAATGTATTGCCGTTTCTTTTAACTGGGAGGCGCTGGATCCGTTATGGGAACCCGATCCCGGTTTTAAAAGGCTGACCGGAGGCAACACATATTTCTTATTAACTTTTTCCTGTGCTTTTTTCTGTATTTCTTTTTCAATGGAAGGTGCTGCCGTCTGCGTCTGCGATTCCTTTTGCATTCCGGCAGAAGGTTTGGACGGTTTTGTGTCCTGTGGCACTTGTTCATCCACCGCTCCCCGAATCGTAATCTGCTGTTGTGATTCATCCAAACGCTGTGATACCGGTTGTGATATCTCCTGATAAGGCATGCGGTTATCTGCTTCCGTATGTATCCGGATACTTTCCATGGCCGGAATGCAATCTTGTGTAGATTGTTCATCAATACGTTGTGGTCTGTCCGGAATATCTTTTAACGTGATCTCATGCATATCATCCCGAAGCTGCTTACCCGAAGGTTCCTCCGCAATCGTGGTATTGAGCATAACACCGGAAACCTTTTTATTCATACGAAGGATCTTTTCTGCTTCCCTGCCGGATTCTTCCGCCGTTTTGGTATTGCGTGCATCTTCTTTTCGTTTTAACTGCTCCTGCCTTTTTACCTGCATTTCTTTTCTTCGGATATCCGCCTGTTCCCTTCGGTATGCGGCGTCATCCTTTGCCGTATGATATACCTTCTGCGAACTCACGCTAACCGATTTTACAACGGATTTGCCGGTAATCAGTACAAAACAGATAATCATGAGCACAATCAGTACCAGAACCGTTCCTGCCATATCCAGAAGATGGTAGATTCCATAGGCCATGGAGCCGGCGATCACACCGCCGCCGCTCTTATTTTGGGAGGAAAATTCATAAAAAGCCCTGATCGAATACTCCGTCATCTCACGAAGATTGCCTGTAATCAGTTCAATCAGCATTCCCACGGTAAAAAAGAGAATGATTGACGCCGTCAGTTTCATTCCTGCGCGGAAATTGCCCTGATTCGAGATTCCGAATGCAACTGCGAGAAATACAAAAACAGGGGCAATATATGCCAGGAAACCAAAAATACCAAACATAACGCCACTGATACTGTCCCCCACAGGTCCGATAATGCCAAAATTACATAAAAAAAGTAACACGCCCACCGCCAGCGTAAGAATAAGTAAAACCTCATTGCTGATCAGACGTTCTTCATTTGTTCTTGTGCGGGAGGAAGTACTTCTTCCCTTTGTACTACTGCCCCGTCCCGTTGTATTTTTTCTACCGGAAGATGCCGTTTTCTTTCTGCCGGAAGTTGATGCCATACTTTCACCTCATAACATAAATTATTAATCAAATCATTATAGCACACAAGATCTAGTTTCCACAAGGCATTTCAACTTTGCATATGCTTCTTTCATACCACCCACTTCATCAATAATGCCTTCCTCCACTGCCTGAATTCCCACCAAAACCGATCCAACGTCCTTTGTTAAAAATCCGGTTTCTAACATCAGTTCTTCCAATCGTTGCTTTTGAATACGGCAATGACCGCATACAAAGGATAAAATTCTGTCCTGGATCTGTTTGAAATACTCAAAAGTCTGGGAAACCCCGATCACCATACCATTGGTTCTGACAGGATGAATCACCATCGTTCCTGTTGGTACAATAAAAGAATAATCGCTGCTGACCGCAATCGGTACCCCTATGGAATGGCTGCCGCCAAGCACAAGTGTTACGGTGGGTTTACTCAGCGAAGCAATCATTTCCGCAATCGCAAGCCCGGCTTCCACATCACCGCCCATGGTGTGAATCAGAATTAATACTCCTTCTATCGATGCATCATCTTCAATCATGGCAAGCTGCGGAATAATATGTTCATATTTGGTTGCTTTAGAAGAACTTCCCAATATGTCATGCCCTTCAATTTCCCCAATAATCGTCATCAGATAATACTTTTTGTTGTCTTTATTTTCTTCCAGTAATGCCTGTCCATGTTCTTTTACTTTATCCATAAGAGCCTCCCGATCAAAAAAAAGTAAGGGTCACATCCATATGAAACCCTTACTTTACTATCTGCTTAATTTTAAATTTTATGTATAATCATACTCATCGTTTTCGATTTCGACATCATAATGCATCATATCTTCGGGCGGCTCAAATGAATACCCCGGATTACGGTTTTCGTGTTTCTTCGGCATGGGAAGAACATTTTCAATCATGGCCGTCTTGTCCGTTATCTCCTGTGAAGCCATTTCCGCCGCCTTTTCTTCTTTTGTCATTCCCAGAATATCCGAAACGCGGATCACGCCGGTATCGGTATTCTCCGGTGCTTCCTCATTTTCAGGTAGTTCGCAAGACAATTCGGGCTCTTTTGGAATGTCGGATTCTTCCGGCATTTCCCTGCTGTTTGAAATCTCGGTTTTTTCGGCATCCTTGGTTTCATTTGTACTTTCTGATTCTTTCGCCATGACAGGTGCATAGGTAAACAATGACTTAAGTCCTTCCATTCCCGTTAAAAGCATAAAGAACATTACAAAAGCTCCCAAAAACAGGGAACTGTCATTTTCCGTTCTCTGTAAAACAAAAAACAGTCCCGAACCAAACAAAACAGGAATCAGATAAATCACGGTGATATCTGTTTTGGTAAAAGCATATCCCACACAATACAAAAGCAGAGAAACGGCTCCTGCAAGCAATGTCATTGTATATACCGGTGAATCCGCTAAAAAGATGCCCTCACTTTGAAATGGCTTAACACCCTCAAAAAGAACATCCCATTTTGCACAAAGCATAAAAATACAGACCAATGTTCCCCAGACTGCGGTCAGAATATGGGAACAGGTTCTGCTTTTGTTTGCTTTCTGATGAAGCCAGATCAAAGCCAGTATAAGTACAAAGAAACAGAATACAAAATTGGAAGGCCCATAATCTGCAACCATCATGTTATACATGGGCAGGAAGGTATAAACAAGAGCCGGAATCCATCCAAAAACCCCTTTCTGCATCTTAAATCCCACAAAAACAAGAAGTAAAAAAGTAAGTATTTGCAATCCAATGGCTGCAAAAACAATAAATACCCGTAAATTTCCGAAAAACAAAAACAGAACGGATAAAAAAGAGGTATAAAACTTCTCGAAAGCAGAATACGATACCCCTTCTAACATCAGAACGATTTTTTCCACCAGTTCAGGATATAGTATTTCCAAAATACTGTTTCTTCCCAATCCCCGGCTAAACGGTTCATCGCTTAATTGAAAAAAACAATACAGCTGCATCTCACTTCCTTGCGGGTATACCAGCCTCGTATATAAAAACATACAGCCAACCGCTAAAAAAATAAGAATGTGTAAAATGAACGCAAGCCATTTATACATACGGGGTAAACGGATCTTGTTTACAAGGAAGCGCAATAACAGACAGATAAGTGCCGTAAACACCACAGCAACCGCCGTATAGGCGATCCCTGCCTCCATTTGCCCGCTTCCTGGAAGGTCAAAGTATTTGACTGTATTAGTCAATGCGTAATATGTAAAGTAAATGGAAAATCCTGTGGCAAAAAGCCACAGGATATAAGAAAACCACGTTTTCTTCACTTTCATCAGATATTCTCCATAGCCTGTGCTAAATCATTAATAATATCATCCACATTTTCAATACCAACGGATAAACGGATCAGATCCGGTGCAACGCCGGCTTCGATTAACTGTTCATCATTCATCTGTCTGTGTGTATGGCTTGCCGGATGTAAGACACAGGTTCTTGCATCTGCCACATGTGTAACGATGGCCGCCAGTTTTAACTGATCCATCATTCCGGCCGCTGCTTCTCTGCCACCCTTTAATCCAAAGGAAATAACACCGCAGCTTCCTTTCGGAAGATATTTCTGCTGCAGGGCATGGTATTTATTGCCGGGAAGATCCGGATAATTTACCCATGCCACTTTTTCATGTGCTTCTAAAAACTCTGCTACCTTCAAAGCATTGGAACAATGGCGTTCCATACGAAGAGGCAGGGTTTCAAGACCAACATTTAATAAAAAGGCATTGTGAGGTGACTGGATGGAACCAAGATCCCTCATCATCTGCGCCGTTGCTTTTGTGATATAAGCACCTTTTCCGAATTTCTCAGCGTATACGATTCCATGGTAGGATTCGTCCGGTGTAGTGAGTCCCGGGAATTTGTCCGCATGTGCCATCCAGTCAAAATTACCGGAATCTACAATGGCACCGCCCACTGTCATACCATGACCATCCATGTACTTTGTAGTGGAATGCGTTACAATATCCGCGCCCCATTGAAACGGATTACAGTTGATCGGAGTTGCAAAAGTATTGTCAATGATAAGCGGCACTTCATGATCGTGTGCGATCTTTGCAAACTTCTCAATATCCAATACAACAAGTGCCGGATTGGCTATCGTTTCCGCAAATACACATTTTGTATTCGGTCTGAATGCGGCATGTAAAGTCTCAAGGTCCGCATCCGGATCCACTACCGTACATTCAATTCCCATTTTTTTCATGGTACAGGTAAGAAGATTAAACGTACCGCCGTATACAGTGGAAGACATGATCAGATGATCGCCCGCTTCACAGATGTTGAAAACGGCATAATAATTGGCTGCCTGACCGGATGAAGTCAGCATGGCAGCAACACCGCCCTCTAACTCACAGATCTTTTCTGCCACATAATCATTGGTCGGATTCTGAAGTCTGGTATAAAAATACCCGGAATCTTCCAAATCAAACAATCTTCCCATAGCATCCGAACTTTCATACTTGAAAGTAGTACTCTGATAGATGGGAAGGATTCTTGCTTCCCCATTCTTTGGCTTCCAGCCGGACTGGATACAGATGGTCTCTTTTGCGTAATTATCAGCCATTCTAATGCCCTCTTTTCTTTTTATTCGTAATTTTCACAGTTGTGATAAACGGACTGCACATCATCATCATCGTCTAAAAGATCCAATGTTCTCTGCAAATTCTTAAGAGCAGTCTCATCCGTCAGTTCCACATAATTTTGCGGAATCATGGTGACTTCGCTGGATACGGGTGTAATACCGGCTTCTTTTAATGCCGCTTCTACTAAAGGATGTGCATCCGGTGCGGTGAGGATCTCATAACTGTCCTCTTCTTCATTAAAATCATCAGCTCCGGCATCAAGTGCGGTCATCATCAGATCGTCCGCATCCATATCGCATTCTTCCTTATCGATGATAATCTGACCTTTTTCATCAAACATAAAGGATACGCATCCCGGAGTACCAATGCTTCCCTGTCCTTTTGTAAAAGCACTTCTTACATTGGATGCCGTACGGTTCTTATTGTCGGTTAAGGCATTTACGATAATGGCGATACCGCTTGGTCCGTATCCTTCGTAAGTAACATATTCATAATTTACATTACCGGCATCACCGGCTGCCTTTTTGATACCTCTTTCAATCGTATCATTGGGCATATTGTTGGCTTTTGCCTTAGCAATTACCTGTGCCAGTTTATAATTGTTTGCAGGATCGGCACCGCCTTCTTTTACCGCTACTGCAATTTCTCTTCCTAAAATGGTAAAAATCTTACCCTTTGCCGCATCGTTTTTTTCCTTTTTATGCTTAATATTGGCAAATTTTGAATGTCCTGACATGTTTTTCTCCTTTTGTCTTATGCTTTTTTATTTTCAGTCGCAGTCTGGGGCAGTTTAGTCACCACTACACGCTGAATCATCTTGTTATCCACTTCGATTACTTTAAAACTATATCCGTCGAGAACAAAAGAAAAACGTTCCTTATCCTCCGGTATTCTTTCCATCCTGGAGATCATATAGCCATTGATGGTTTCCACCGGCACTTCCCCAAAGGAAATGTGAAATTTCTCTTCGAGTTCTTCTAAGGGTGTGGTGCCGTCCACAATGTACTTATCCGTTCCTTTTTCCTGAATATGACCGACTTCCTCATCATATTCATCCATGATATTACCCACAATTTCTTCTAAGATATCTTCTAAAGCAATCAGACCGGAAGTCTGACCATATTCATCCACTACGATAACCATCTGTAATTTGGTGGCACGCATCGTAGCAAACAAACTGTCCACATTCCTCGTTTCCGGTATAAAACGGGCATCCCGCAAAAGGCCGTCAATCTCCCCGATCGGCTTATCCAAAAGCCCAACGCTGCGGCTTAAGCGGAACGCATCTTTCAGATGCAGAATCCCCACAATATGATCAAGATTCTCTTCATAAACCGGAAATCTGGAATTTTTCTCGTTTAAAATGAACGTGATTACATCCGCTAACGTCATATCCGCATCGATCGCAGAGATGTTGCTCCGATCCGTCATGATCTCCCTTGCCTGTTTGTCGCCGAACTCAAAAATATTGGATATCATCTCCGCTTCACTTGCTTCTATGTATCCCTGTTCGTGACTTTCATTGACCATGGATAAGATCTCATCTTCGGCCGCTTTCTGCGCAAGCGCACGCTCCTTCAGATACGAATACAGTCTCCATGCAAGATCAATTGTCACAAGAACCATCAAAATAATCAGGCAGATAAAAGTATAGGGTCCACCGTCGTCCATAAAACAAACTCCTCTGTTAAAATTAAAATAGCTCGTAATATATCAGAATGTAATACATTACAGAATCTTCATAAATATACCATTTTGCATACCAAACGTCAAGAATCCTACGAATTAAAAATGAAGCCCCAGACTGACCTGTAAAGCCCGGTTTACCTTTCCCATCGTTTTCTCATCCAGATGGCAGACCGGACTTTTTAATCGTTGTTTGTCAATCGTGCGGATCTGTTCTAATAAAATCACGGAATCCTTAATCAGTTCACACTCCCTGCTGTTTAATAGAATATGCGTGGGAAGCTGCGTCTTATGTAATTTTGACGTAATTGCAGCCACAATCACCGTGGGAGAATGAAGATTTCCCATATCATTCTGAATAATTAAAACCGGTCGGATGCCTCCCTGTTCTGAGCCAACCACCGGTCTTAAGTCTGCGTAATAAATATCTCCTCTTTTCACAAAAAATACCCTTTCTACACAATTACATCCGGTTGTGTATTGAAAGTATTGCCGCTTTGTAAAAAGTTATACAAAAATACTCAAAGTTTCTTAATCTTTACATCATCATAATAATCCTTTGCGCAGAACGCCTTTCCGTGGCGGAAAAATACGCGGGGTGTTCTTTTTCCGATCTCACAGGCAAACTCATAGTTGAAGCGTCCGCTCAATTCTCCGAGTTCTTCCATCGTGATCACAAGATCGCCATCCTTTCCGATCAGCGTCACTTCATCCCCTTCTTTGCACTCTGCTATATCGGTCACATCCACCATAAACTGATCCATACAGATTCTGCCGATGATCGGTGCTTTTTTTCCATGTATAAGGATATAGCCCTTGCCTGTCAGATTGCGGGGATACCCGTCCGCATAGCCGACCGGAATCGTGGCAATCTTTGTGGTTCTGTCCGTGACAAAGACACCGTTATAACTGACGGGCGTACCTTTTTTCACTTCCTTAATATAGGTAATATGGCTCTTTAAGGATAAAACCGGTTTTAAGTCAAGTGCATCCTTATTGACCTCATCTGACGGAAACAATCCATACAAAATAATCCCCGCACGTACAAGATCTAAATTGGCAGCAGGTATATCCATAATGCCGGCCGAATTCGAACAATGTACAAGCGGAAAATGATAGCCGCATTCCTCCTCACACCTTTTTACAAAAGATAAAAAGGTGGCAAGCTGTTGGTTCGCCGGCGTTTTGTCCCCTTCATCCGCTTTAGCAAAATGTGTAAAAATCCCATCCACCACAAGGTTTTTACATGCAAGTGCTTCTTTTACAAATAAAACACCCGCATCATCCGGAGAAATCCCGATACGTGCCATTCCGGTATCCACTTTGATATGTACCGAAGCTTTTACACCCAGTCTGCGTGCCGTTTCATCCAGTTCTTTGAGCATATCTTTTCGAAATACCGTAGGAATAATCTCCTGATTAATCAGGGTTTCGTAACTATAGGGAAAAGTATAACCCAATACCAAAATGGGCTTACGGATATTGGCATTTCTAAGCTGCATGGCTTCTTCCACACTTGCCACTGCAAAACCGTATACATAATCCATATCTTCCATTTCCCATGCAATCGGAACCGCACCATGCCCATATGCGTCCGCCTTAATCACACCTAAAATCTTTGTATTTTCCGCTATGTGGTCATGCATTTCCTCTAAATTATGACAGACCGCATCCAGATCAATATGGGCGCATACTCTTGCATATTGTTCCATCTTGTTCATATCATTCACACTTCTTTCCGGTTATATTTCATATCAAATAAATCAATCACATCCGAACCAAAGATATCATGCATGAAGGAATAGATCTCCTGATTTTCCGTTTCCATTTCCTGTTTGCGCACAACATTCTTTTTCAGTTCCACACGTACATTCGTAATCCATTCTGTGAGTTGTGCAATATCCTTTTCGTTGTCATGCATTGTCAGATAGCAGATGCGCATGGTCTCAATAAGCAGTTCCTTATTGACTTCATCAATACGCGCGGGAAGATCTAACAGTTCGTCGCGATACTGTTCCATCTTTTCATTGCACTCAGCAATCAGACGCTTGTTTTCTTCCGTTTTTTTGATGGATGCCGCGTCCTGTTTATTCATTAAGGAGACGATCTCTTCCATCATCTTTTTCTTCAGTTTACGAATGCTTTGTGTCTGTGTATTACACTTTCCCTGAAGGCGCAAAAGTTCGTTTAATTCTTTTTCTTTTTCCGTGATGCGTTTTGTTTTTTCTATTTTGGTAAATAAAAGATGCCATTTCTGATCCAGTGTAACCGCCGGTATCCTTTTATCTTTTAGTGCTTCTAAATATTTTTCTTCTGTTGTTTTCCCCATACGCTACCCATGCCTTTCTTTTTAACCCGATATACGGTATGAAAGTTTCATCAGACTGTCCGATAAATGTACATTTTCAACCAGTACATGATCCGGCACTTCCAAATCCACATGTGCAAAATTCCAAATCCCCCGGATTCCGCATTCCACAAGTTGTTCCGCGACCTTCACAGCGCCTGCTTTAGGAATCGTAAGTACCGCAATATCCACATCATTTTCTTTGATAAAGCCCTTCATATTTTCCATGGGCTGTATCAGAATCCCGCGCACACTGTTTCCGATCAGTTTCGGATTCACATCAAAAATCCCCGTGATAATGAACCCTCTTTTTTCAAAATTCATATAG
This sequence comes from uncultured Lachnospiraceae bacterium, assembly GCA_964386235.1. GTDB lineage: Bacteria > Bacillota > Clostridia > Lachnospirales > Lachnospiraceae > RGIG8767. Next base: position 52,101 of record CAYLSH010000003.1, read on the forward strand.
TTGGCAAGTGCCTGCCCTAAATTGCCCGCGCCGATCAGAATCAGATTATGGGATTGATTAAGTCCCAGGATCTTGCCAATCTCCACATACAGATAATCCACATTATAACCATATCCCTGTTGCCCAAAACCGCCAAAATGATTAAAGTCCTGACGAATCTGGGAAGCCGTCACGCGCATGATTCTGCTCAATTCCTGACTGGATATACGTTCCACGCCCGCATCTTTCAAATCCCCCAGATACCGGTAATATCGTGGCAGACGCGTAATCACAGCCTGCGAGATCTCTTTCACCATACTCCATTCCCTTTCTGTACTCTACGCACTAACTACTCTACGCATTTCCCATCCCCATTATACTCCCCTTGTTAAAATATTGTCAATTCATAAAAAATTGACA
>CAYLSH010000004.1:0-24080 GCA_964386235.1 uncultured Lachnospiraceae bacterium
ATCAGAAATACGCCGTCTTCTTTACGGGCTTTTGATTTCCGATTCCAGGCAGCCAGTTCTTTCATCTCTTTATTTGTGATCAAAATACTCCTCCATTTTACTGCAAAGATGCAGATAATAATTTGCTTACCTGATATTGATATTCCGGGATATCCTTCTGCATTGCCAGTGCTTCATCAATATCGTAATCCACAAACTCGCCATGCTGGTACGCTACAACACGGTTTGTCTTGCCCTGACACAGGATATCTGCCGCATACGCACCCATAATGGAAGCATAGTAACGATCCTTACAGGTCGGACTGCCGCCACGCTGCATGTAACCCAAAATGGTTGCTCTGGTCTCCACACCGGTTGCCGCTTCAATACGTCTTGCCATGGAAGTGGAATGTCCGATGCCCTCCGCATTGATGATCAGATGATGTGTCTTGCCTCTTTTTCTGTTGTTGATAATATTGTTAATGATATTCTGTTCATTGTAATCGTATTTTTCCGGAAGGAGAATGTCTTCCGCACCGTTTGCCATACCGCACCAGAGTGCAATATAGCCGGCATTTCTCCCCATTACTTCGATGATACTGCACCGCTCATGGCTGGAGGATGTATCACGGACCTTATCAATCGCCTGCATCGCCGTATTGATCGCCGTATCAAAACCAATGGTGTAATCCGTACAGGCAATATCCAGATCAATCGTACCCGGAATACCGATCGTATTGATGCCCTGTTTGGAAAGTGCCTGCGCCCCCCGGTAAGAACCGTCACCACCAATCACGACCACGCCGTCAATGCCATGTTTTCTGCAGATCTCTGCTCCGAGTTTCTGGCCTTCTTCCGTCACAAACTCCATACAACGTGCCGTTCCCAAAATCGTACCGCCACGCTGAATAATATCAGAAACACTGGATGGCTTCATGTCTACGATCTCTTCATTTAACAAGCCCTGATAACCTTTTTTAATTCCTTTTACGCTTACCCCATTCATAATGGCTTTTCTTACTACCGCGCGAATCGCCGCATTCATTCCCGGTGCATCGCCACCGCTTGTTAAGACACCGATCGTTTTGATCTCTTTCGACATTTTTTCATTACCTCCTGCGCATAAGACCTGTATCGCCTATATTTTAATGCATTTTCCCAAAACCGTCTATATCAATTTCACATTTTCGGTTCCAAACCTGTTTTCCAGCAAAGAAAGCAGTTCTTTATCCGCTTTTACGTTCTGATTCGGAGGCAGTTGTTTTTTCATGCGTGGGTCTTTGATGTAAATAATAACCTCATCCTTTCCTTCCGAATCCGCCATCATATTCATCATCTCCTGCCGGGAAGCAAGGTATTCGTCCTTTGTGGCAAATTGAATCCACAACTGCCTTGGGACATCTTCAAATGTCACCACTTCTTCACAGATCAGTTTACCGTCCCGCTCATCTTCTCCGGATACCCTGCCCGTTAAAAATACTTTTTTCTCCTCAGCCAGCAGGCTTCCGTATTTGCTGTATGTCTTAGGGAAAACGATGACCTCCACATTTCCCACAAGATCTTCGAGATTTAAAAACGCCATGACCTGATCGTATTTGGTATACTTAATCTTCTTTTCCGCAATCATACCACCGATCGTGGTTTTCATGCCATCCGTCACACGCATGGTCTGTGTCTCTTCATCGAGCATGAAATCCGTCGTCGTATTTTTGATCCGCTTTTTCCAAAGGCTTTCATACTCCTCCAAAGGATGTCCGCTTACATAAATGCCCAGTACTTCTTTTTCAAAACCAAGTAACATCTCCTTGGGATACTCACCCACATCGGGCAGTTTGATGTCAAACTCTTCCTTTTGTTCCTCTGAAACAATATCAAACAAAGAGATCTGTCCCGTCATATTATTTTTACGGTCACTGACAATACGGTCCAGAATCTGTGTGTACACGCACATGAACTGTTTTCTGGTCCCGCCGAGCAGATCAAAAGCACCCGCTTTGATCAGGTTTTCGATTACACGTTTATTCAATTCCCCGTCCGCATTCCGGGAAATGAAATCTTCGAGGGTAGAATAGGCACCTCTTAGTCTTCTTTCCGCAACAATCTGTTCAATTACGGGTCTGCCCACACCTTTTATAGCCGTCAGCGCATAGCGGATCGCATTCCCGTCCACCGAAAAGCCGCTTTCACCCTTGTTAATATCCGGCGGCAGCATCGCAATGCCCATGTTTTTGCAGGACAAAATATATTCTGCCACTTTACCGGAATTATCAATGACGGAAGTAAGCAGTGCCGCCATAAATTCCACAGGATGATAATATTTTAAATATGCCGTCTGGTAGGAAACCACCGCATAACATGCTGCATGGGATTTGTTAAATGCATATTTAGCAAAATCCATCATCTCATCATAGATATGTCCGGCAACCTCTTCCGGGATTCCTTTCTGTATGCATCCCGGCACATTTTCCTCTTCGTTTCCGTAAATAAAATTCTTGCGCTCCTGTTCCATGACATGCTGCTTTTTCTTACTCATCGCACGTCTTACAAGGTCACTTCGTCCCAATGTATAGCCGCCCAGGTCCCGTACGATCTGCATAACCTGTTCCTGATACACGATACAGCCATAGGTGGGAGAAAGAATGGGCTCAAGTTCCGGGCAGGAATAGGTGATTTCTTCATCACTGTTCTTTCCTTTTATATATTTGGGAATAAAATCCATGGGACCCGGCCGGTAAAGGGAAATCCCGGCAATAATATCTTCTAAACTCTTAGGCTTTAACTCTTTCATGAAGTTCTTCATGCCGCCGCTTTCTAACTGGAACACCCCATCCGTTTTGCCCGTTCCGATGGACGCTAAAACCTCCGGATCATCATAATCGATATGATCCATATCGATCTCCCTACCCGTGGTCTTTTTTACATTTTCCACGGCATTCTGAATCACCGTCAGTGTACGAAGTCCTAAAAAGTCCATCTTTAAAAGACCGAGTTCTTCCAATGTGGTCATCGTAAACTGCGTCGTGATCGATCCGTCGGAGCCCCTTGACAAGGGCACAAATTCATCCGCCGCCTTCGGACAGATAACCACGCCCGCCGCATGCATGGAAGTATGACGGGGCAATCCCTCTAATCGCTTGGACATATCGATCAGGCTTTTTACCTGCTCATCCTGCTCATATTCTTTTCTTAAATCAGGATTTAATTCGAGTGCGCGGTCAATTGTAATGTTCAATTCGTTGGGAATCATCTTGGCTATTCCGTCCACATAGGAATACGGAAGATCCATAACACGTCCCACATCACGGATTACACCCTTAGCCGCCATCGTACCAAAGGTCACAATCTGTACAACCTTTTCGGCACCGTATTTTTCGCCCACATAATCAATAACTTCCTGCCTTCTTTCATAGCAGAAATCAATATCAATATCGGGCATGGAAACACGTTCCGGATTCAGAAAACGCTCAAATAACAGTTGATATTTAACAGGATCAATATTCGTAATATGGAGACAGTACGAAACTATACTTCCCGCAGCCGAACCACGTCCCGGTCCGACCGGAATTCCATGTTCCCTTGCATAATTGATAAAATCCCATACGATCAGGAAATAATCCACATACCCCATGCGCTTAATCGTTCCCAGTTCATAGTCCAGACGTTTGCGCAGGGTTCCGTCATCTTCCGGGTAGCGTTCCTGCAATCCCTTCGTACAAAGTTCATTTAAATAACTCCATGAATCATATCCTGTCGGCACTTCAAAATGCGGGAGTTTGGTTACGCCAAATTCAATCTCCACATGGCAACGGTCCGCAATTTTCTGCGTATTCTCAATGGCTTCCAATGCGTACGGAAACAGGCGGCGCATTTCTTCCTCACTTTTTACATAGTACTGGCCGCCCTCATAACGCATACGGTCCTCATCCTGTAATTTTTTAGCCGTCTGAATGCAGAGAAGGATATCGTGGGGCACCACATCTTCTTCATAGGTATAGTGCACGTCATTGGTCGCAACCAGGGGAATGCCCAGTTCCCGGCTCATGCTGTACAAAGCCATGTTCACCGTTTTTTGTTCCGGTATTCCATGATCCTGTAACTCTAGAAAATAATTGCCTTCTCCAAAACAATCCCTGTATTTTATGGCACACTTCTTAGCTTCTTCCAGCAGTCCCTTTTGGATCAGGCGGGGCACTTCACCAGCAAGGCACGCCGACAGGGCAATAATACCCTCATGGTATTTCTGAAGCACTTCCATGTCCACACGGGGTTTATAATAATAGCCTTCCGTAAATCCCTTGCTCACGATCTTGATCAGATTCGCATATCCGGTGTTGTTTTCTGCCAATAGAACAAGGTGGTGGTATCGTTCCTCTCCCCCTGTCAGTTCCTTGTCAAATCGCGAATTGGGTGCCACATATACTTCGCACCCGATGACGGGATTGATTCCCGCTTCTTTTGCCGCACGGTAAAAATCGATCACGCCGTACATAACACCATGATCCGTGATCGCTGCACTGTTCATCCCCAGTTCTTTGACACGCTTTACATATTCTTTTATCTTATTAGAACCATCTAACAGACTGTATTCCGTATGCACATGTAAATGAGCAAATGCCATAATAATCCCATGCCTTTCTGTTTTGCATTTCTTATCAAATAAAGCCGCCAGTAGCAAGGCGGCTCATTTGTATAAATATTAAATCTTGTTTTAACTCTATATCAATTCCTTGATTTCAATGTCTCTTTGTTTGGAAAGATCCACAAATTCTTCCCCACACTTAACAACCGGCCGGGAAAGATTGTTCTTGTTGATATATACGATCTCACCTTCCATGCCATTGGACAGGCGCACTCTGTTTAACATATAATTGTCCACGATCTTCTCTAAGAAAGTCATAATCATATGGGTATCGTATTTCTGGAGACCTTCCTTTTCAAATGTCTCCACCACATGAAACGGAGATATTGCACCCCTGTACTTTCTTGCTGCGGTGGTTGCTTCATACACATCGGCAATCGCGCAGATCCGGGCAAATTTATCAATGTCATCCCCCTTGGTGCCAAGCGGGTATCCCGTACCATCGTATCTTTCATGATGCATAAGGATCGTTTTCTTGATATGATCATCAATATCCAGTTTCTTAATGTAATTAAAGCCTTCGATCGGATGCATCTTAATCTGATCGTACTCTTCTTTTGTCAGTTTACCCTGTTTGTGGATAATCTCTTCGGGAACCATTAACTTACCGATATCATGTAAAATACCGCAGGTAAAGGCAAGTTTCTGATCTTTTTCCGACATCCCGAGCCATTTTGCCAAAACATTGCAGATCAGCGCAACATTCAGACTATGTGCATACGTCAGATCGTCATACTCACGCATATTATGTAACATATCGAACACATCACTGTCCGTCTGTTTATCTTCCAGCATCTGGATCGCATTATTCACGACGGCATTGACCGCTTCCTGTGTCGGTTCTTCATGCACCAGATCCGATATCAGTTCTTCCATCAATTCCACATTCTGTTCAAAGGATTCTTTGTATACTTTGAACGCTTCGCTGTGGCGGACGCGCTCGGAATAGGACTCCTTCGGCTTTTGTACGGCAGGTTGCTGTTGCTCAGGGTCTTCCACCCTGACAAAAAATATGGAATAAAAAGACAATTTGCTGATTGCCTTATCCGTTAACTCCGTTCCTGCCGGAAGTATGAGTTGGTCCTGATAATTGTATACATCGCTTGCCAGAATCATCCCCGGTTGTAATTCACTCGTTTTTACTCTTCTCATTTTGTATCCCCATTTTGTATGCCTGTGCATTATTATGGTACTTTTGTATTTTCCTTCTCACTCTCACAAAAGTCCATGTATCCTCATTTAACCTTCTGATTCAAATTATAGATTCAACAAGCAATATTGTCAAATAATATTCGCATTTTTACATGAATTTTTTGTTATTTTAGTACCAGATAATTTTTCTCACATATTCTGTCGAAATTCTGTTTGACATACTCACCATGCTGGTGTATGTTATTAACAGATATTGAAACTTCATATTGTCATTTGTGATTAACCGCATGAGTTAATTACATTCTCTTATTCAGAGTGGTGGAGGTACAGAGGACCTGTGAAGCCACGGCAACCCCTTTTATGGAAGGTGCCAACCTGAGCGAATACATCTCACTTACATGAGTCGAACAATAAGAGGATTTGAATATCAACTTTAAGTCCGCTTATTTTCAATAAGCGGTTTTTTTGTATCCGGAAATCCTTTCGATTTCCCTCTGCAAAAAAGTATGTTTCTTGTGTAATAGGAAATTTCCTTGAAATTACCTATTGCACAAGAAACGCTCCGTGAGCATGCGCACGCTTTTGCATAGGTAGAATGTCGCTAAAAGCGACGCAAAGGCGGCGCTAGAGTTTCGCAAGCGAAACTCTTTTTTATGTAAACACCACATTCTATTAAAAAGGAGAAAAACAATGGAAAAAAGATTATTTACTTCCGAATCCGTAACCGAAGGCCATCCCGACAAAGTCTGTGATGCGATTTCCGATGCCATCTTAGATGCATGTATGGAACAGGATCCCATGAGCCGTGTTGCCTGCGAGACAGCATGCTGTACCGGTTTTGTACTGATCACAGGTGAGATCACAACAAACGCTTATGTAGATATGCAGAAAGTAGTTCGTGACACCGTAAAAGAAATCGGCTACACAAAGGCTGATTACCGTTTTGACGGTGACAGTTGTGCCGTATTTGTTGCAATCGACGAGCAGTCAGCCGATATCGCCATGGGTGTTGACAAAGCTTTAGAAGCAAAAGAAAACAAAATGAGCGAAGAAGAAATCGAAGCCATCGGTGCCGGCGACCAGGGTATGATGTTCGGTTATGCAACCAACGAAACACCGGAACTGATGCCGTATCCGATCTCCCTTGCTCACAAGTTGGCATTGCAGTTAACCAAGGTTCGTAAGGACGGCACTTTAACCTATTTAAGACCGGACGGAAAGAGCCAGGTATCCGTAGAATACGATGAAAACGACAAACCGGTAAGATTAGAAGCCGTTGTATTATCCACGCAGCATGATCCGGATGTAACGCAGGAACAGATTCATGAAGACATCAAAAAATATGTATTTGATCCCGTCCTTCCAAAAGAAATGATCGACGAGAACACCAAGTTCTTCATCAATCCTACCGGACGTTTTGTAATCGGTGGTCCTCACGGTGATGCCGGACTGACAGGACGTAAGATCATCGTAGACACTTACGGCGGATATGCCCGTCACGGCGGCGGTGCCTTCTCCGGTAAGGACTGTACCAAGGTTGACCGTTCTGCCGCTTACGCAGCACGTTATGTAGCAAAGAACATTGTTGCCGCAGGTCTTGCAGACAAGTGTGAGATCCAGTTATCCTATGCAATCGGTGTTGCACAGCCTACTTCCATCATGGTTGATACCTTTGGAACCGGCAAACTCTCCGATGCCAAACTGGTTGACATCATCCGCGAACACTTTGATCTTCGTCCTGCCGGAATCATCAAGATGTTAGATCTTCGTCGTCCAATCTACAAGCAGACCGCTGCTTACGGACACTTCGGACGCAACGATCTTGACCTCCCATGGGAAAAGACCGACAAAGCAGAGGCACTCAGGGCCTACTTATAAGACTGTGAAATAAAATACGGCGAGCCCCTCTTCTTTCTCAAATATATAAAGACAGGCGCAAGAAAAAGCCCTGTTCCCTGACATGCCCTCTGAGGACGTCGGTACTTATGCTGCGTGTTGGGCAGCATTATGTACCGCTACGTCCGAAGCGGAGCGAGAGCGTGCATAAAGGGAATGGGGCTTTTGAATTGCGCCTGCATATATAATTGTTCATAAAGAAGAGGGGGACTCGCCGTATTTTTACCACAATTATCATTCCCCAACACACCTGTCTTCAACCAGATACCTAAATTGAAAAAAAGAGTGTTCCCCTCTTCTTTCTCAAATATATAAAGACAGGCGCAAGAAAAAGCCCTGTTCCCTGACATGCCCTCTGAGGACGTCGGTACTTATGCTGCGTGTTGGGCAGCATTATGTACCGCTACGTCCGAAGCGGAGCGAGAGCGTGCATAAAGGGAATGGGGCTTTTGAATTGCGCCTGCATATATAATTGTGCATAAAGAAGAGGAGAACACTCCTATTATAATTCGCCCGCAGTGAGGGGCACCCTCACCCGATGCGGAGTTTGAATTTCTGCATGTCGCGGTCAGAATCTACTTTTTCGATCTGAGCGCCAAGGCTGCGGAGTTTGATTTCAAAGTCTTCGTAGCCGCGTTCAATGTAGCGGATATCGTCTACGGAAGAAAAGCCTTCCGCAGCAAGACCGGCAAGTACGAGTGCGGCTCCTGCGCGAAGATCCGGTGCCGTTATGCTGGCTCCGGTGTATTTGCTCACACCATTGATGATGGCAGTGTTGCCCTCCACCTTGATGTTCGCACCCATACGGGTCAGTTCGTCTACATATTTGAAACGATTTTCAAAAATACTTTCTGTTACAATACTGGTGCCCGAAGATAAGGCAAGGGCTACCGTAATCTGTGGTTGCATATCGGTCGGGAAGCCGGGATATGGTAATGTCTTTACATGCGTGTGGGATAACGGTTTGGCTGCCACCACACGTACCGCATCATCCGATTCCTCTATCTCACAACCAATTTCTAATAATTTGGCACTGATGGACTCTAAGTGCTTGGGAATTACGTTTTTGACCGTAACATCGCCTTTTGTGATCGCTGCGGCAAACATAAAGGTTCCCGCTTCAATCTGATCCGGTATGATCGCATACTCCGTGCCGTGTAATTTCTCCACACCACGTACACGGATCACATCCGTTCCGGCACCTTTGATATTGGCACCCATGCTGTTTAAGAAGTTGGCAACGTCAACCACATGCGGTTCTTTTGCCGAGTTTTCAATGATCGTCACACCCTGCGCCATAACGGCTGCCATCATGACATTGATCGTGGCACCCACGGACACAAGGTCAAGATAAATATGATTGCCCACCAATTCATCCGCCTGTGCAATGATCATGCCGTGTGCAATGTCCACCGCTGCTCCGAGTGCACGAAAGCCTTTCAGATGCTGGTCAATCGGTCTGCTTCCGATATTACATCCACCCGGAAGAGAAACCTCTGCTTTTTTGTATTTGCCAAGTAACGCACCGATCAGATAATAAGACGCTCTGATCTTTTTGATATAATCGTCTTCAATCACATGCCCATTTACATTGCGGGCATTAATCTTTACCGTGTGCCGATCCACACGTTCCACATTTACGCCGATACTTTCCATTGCCTGTAACATGACATTGGTGTCACGTACATCCGGCATATTTTCAATCGTAACAGCATCATCCGTCATAACAGCCGCTGCCAGAATCGCAAGAGCCGCATTCTTTGCGCCCCCGATCTCCACTTCACCGACCAACGGATTGCCGCCTTTAATCACATATTGTTCCATCTTAACTCCACTGTGTGGCACAAGATCCGGCATATCCAAATCACGCAACCACTATATCTATAAAAAAGGTATTCTTTTCCGAAACTACTCCTCATTTCTGAGTGACTTGTCACGAAGAGGCAACGCAGGTATTAATCTTGCGTTTGCCATAGAGGCTATTTGTTTTCGTTCAGAAACAAATAGCCGTGTGAAAAATAAACTATCAAGTTTATTTTTCACACTACTCTCACTAGTATACCACATTCTCGCATTTTGTAAACACGGGAACATTTGTACTAATCCAGATATTTCAATGGATTCACCGCAGCACCGTTGATACGAATCTCAAAATGAAGATGCGGTCCCGTACTTCGTCCGGTATTACCGCTCAGCGCGATCTTCTGTCCCTGTTGTACCGTTTGTCCGGCAGATACCAGTACTTTGCTTAAGTGCGCATATCTTGTTTCTTTTCCGTCCGGATGCCTGATATATACCACATAACCGTATCCGCTTCCCCAGCCGGCTTTCGTTACGGTACCACCGCTGGAAGCATAGACAGCCGTACCTTTTGCCACTGCCCAGTCAATTCCCTTATGATTGGTGGAGGCTCCCCTGGTGGGCGCGTTTCTTCTGCCAAATGTGGAGGAAATACGTCCGCCCGATATCGGCTTGATATAGGATGGCGGAATCTTCGTTCCTTTTTCTACGATCTTGGGAACCGCTTCCATTACAATTTCTTCTTTGAGAATCTCACGGGATACTTCCTTATCATTACGATAGGAAACCTCCGCTGCTACCTTTCGATGTCCGGCAGAAGGTTCCTGCAATGTCTTTTGTTCCGTTGTGTACCAGTCGTCATTGTCAATATAGATGATGTCCGCATCATAATCTTCTTCGTAATAAACCTGTTCTTTTCTCTCCACGGAAAGAGGAGGCTCCGGCTGCGTAATGATGATCTCCTGCCCTGCCCGGATCACACTCAGTTCATTCTCAATGGCATCATTTAAGGAAATGATCTTATCCATACCGATGTTAACTTTTTCTGCAATCTGGGAAAGCGTGTCGCCTGACTGCACCTCGTATATGGCATTTTTTTCTTCCACGGAGGTAATCTGTGCGATCGCATCCTGTACAGGCGTTAGTCTCTCTTCCATCATATAGGTATCAATCACTTCGATATCATCGCCATAATGCAGGTCCGTCAGCCCATACTCGATATCCGAAAAATCCGTCACGCCATCATCCGCCTGCGCAAAGGCAAGTGCCGTTTCGATATCCGTTTCAAATCCGGAAGTGGGAAAAGGCTCGGTCCGTGTCTTTTTTTCCACAGCATTGTCTTCCACCACTGCGGTTAACGCATTCAGTTCCCTCGTAGGGTCCATGACAAGTTCTACCGTATACCGGCGATTTTCCTCATACTGATCCAATGCTTCCTGCAAAACCGTTTTTACATCTTCACTGCTTGCAAGATTCAGGGTGTAATTTTTGATTTTTACCGTATATGCATGTTTTAGGGTTTCCTGTCTGGTTTCCTTTAAAACCGCTTTCATCTGCTCATACAAAAAATGATCGGAATCCACAGGGGCAAAAAGAGTTTCCTCTCCGTCTACTGCCAATTCCGTTTCTACATATACGATATCCTCTTCGTCCTTTGCCACGGAAAGCCTTGCTTTTTTGAGCAGATCTTCCACATCCGTTCCTTTTTTGCAGGTTCCGATCTTTCTGCCATTTAACGAAATATGGAAAAGATTGACTCCGTCCGACTCATATTTCGTGTAGCATGGTAAAAATAATATATTGATTAAAATGATCCAAAACGCCGTACGGATATAACTGATCCGCAGACGTTTATAATACTTTGTGATTTTTTTCATAACATTCTCTACTTTTTGTTTTTCCGGATACTATATCCAAATTTGCCAAGGTATTCTCCCGTAGCATAGTATTGTCCATGGGAATACACCAGGGGTTCTGCCTTTTCCAGATGAAAACCGTTATTCTCATCCATATACGCATCATCACAATGCACCGCTACCACATCTGCCAAAAACATATGATGGGAGCCCAGTTCTTCTACGGAGCGCACCTTGCATTCAATGCTGACCGGACTTTCCTTCACATAAGGGACCTTTACTTTGTCCCCCGGTACTTTTGTAAGATGTGCCTTCTCCCATTTGTCCACATCCCTGCCGCTTACCACGCCGCAGTAATCCGTGGCAAAAACAAGGTCCTTTGTAGTCAGATTAATGATAAACTCGCCGGTACTCCGGATCATATCGTAAGAATAGCGTTCCGGTCTGACCGAAATGGACACCATCGGCGGATTGGTGCATACCGTTCCCGCCCATGCGATCGTGATCAGATTGTCCCTTCCCTTACCATCGCTTGCGCTCACTAATACAACGGGCAACGGATATAGCATATTGCCCGGTTTAAAATCAATTTTACCCATTCCGTATGTCCATCCTTAAAAGAACTTGAAATTCATAATGTCCAGAACCTGAAGCACAACTTCTGCCGCAACACCAAGGAATGTCAGAATAAGCATAACCTTGACAAAGATATTGTTCTTCTTTGCCGCGTCCGCCTGCTTTTGGATCAGTTCATGCTGTTTCTCAATCTGCTTTTGCTGTTCTTCCAATAAGGTTTTGGTCTGTCCCTCCAGGCCTTCCTGAATCGCCGCCTGGACATTGCGGTATACCTTTACATTCTCGGCATGAAGTTTCTCATCTGCCTTTGCAAACAGCTCCTGCATATATTCCCTGTCCGCACCGGCTCCATCCTGAAGCAATGTATTCACTCTCTCTGCAGACTCCATATTTTTCAGATTAATCTGTCGCATTTCCTGCAACAGTGCTTCGTAACTTTCCATCTTTTCTCTCAACTTTCTGGTCTCCTTTGCCTCTGCTGCCAAATTTGCGCGTATCATATCCTGTGCAGAAAATTTTTGTGCAAGTTTGTCAATGAAATTATCCATTTTACCCCTCCATACTTTATTCTTCACGCGTATTCTTTGATTTTACAATGATTTGTTAACCTCTCTTATATGTGCATTTTGCACAATAATCGCTTTCTCTTCAGCACTTTTTTATCTATTTTCCCATATGTTTACATTTCGTTCATATTTTGTTCATATTCTTCTGTTATAGTAATTATATCAAAACGAACGAACTATAGATAAATTTTTTCATAATAGCCCAGGTGCTGAAAAGTGCCTGGGCACTCCTCATTTTATGGGCAATTAATATGGGATCATGATCCGTGATCCCATATTTTTAATCCTGTTCCCCCCGTATCAGGGATTGTATTTCTTCATTCAGCGATAGCATTCTCGCATCCAGATCCGAAACCATTTTAGCACATTCTACAAGTTCTGTCTTTATGTGTTGTGGTGCATTTCCTTCAAATTTGTATCGGATCTTATGTTCTAAGCTCGCCCAGAAATCCATGGCAACCGTACGAATCTGGATCTCCACCTTGGTATCAACCACTCTGTCCGATAAAAAGATCGGAACGGACACCAGCATATGATAGCTCTTGTAACCACTTTCCTTTGGATTTTTAATGTAATCCTTAATGGACAAAATCTTAATATCATTCTGGTTGGCTAACATCTCCGCGATGCGGTAAATATCCGATGTAAAAGAGCAGACCACACGAACTCCCGCGATATCATTTACATATTTCACCATATTTTCAATGGTGGATTCATAGCCATGGCGTTTTAACTTTTTGACAATGCTCTCCGAAGTCTTGATACGTGACTTAATATGTTCGATCGGATTGTATCTGTGAACATGCTGGAACTCATCACTTAAGATCTCCAGTTTCGTACCAACCTCTTTTAATGCTGCATTGTAGACCAGAATTACCTCCGTCCAGCTGGTAACCTGATCGGTCTCATCATAATTCTTATTCCCCATCATTCTCTCTCTTTACATAATTATAAATAGTATCCGAAAACCTTCAACAAAATAAGTATAACATACTTTGCATCTTTTGTGTAATTTTTACACTTTTTTCACATTTTCTTTCTTTTCTGTTATAATATCTGACATATCTTATTTCACAACAGTGTTCCGTTGATAAATATATTAAGGAAGGAAAGGTTGTATTCAATTATGCGAATCTGGGCAAAAGAAATATCGGATAACCATTTGCTAAAAGATATGGTTGTGGAAAACAACAGTAAAGACACACGTACGCACAAGGTTTTTCAGGCTCTCGATGAAGTCTGTCATGCCTTTGATCTTGGCAAACCCATCTGGCTGGATGCCAACGTAAATGATTTTCAGATTCATGCCAAAACCCGTTTTACGCAGGATAGTTTTATGGAAGAGATTCCTTTTGACTATCTGGAGTTTCTGGTCATCGAAGAAGATTAAAAAATTATAAAGTCTTATTTTACCGGTTGACACCTGTTTTTTATGGTAGTAGTATCAGTATATAGTTAATGTAGTTTTCAATACTATGTGATAAAGTTCTTATTATCGGTCTATACTACTGATATCCTATAGAAATAGAAAGGCAGGTTGTTTTTTATGCAGATTACCGTTCGAGACCCCGGAAGTGCACTCACTCATTTTATTGCCATGATGATGGCGATCTTAGCTTCCGTACCACTTTTAGTAAAAGCCGGCTTAAGCGCAGGTCCTTTGTGTTTTGGTTCCATGGCAGTGTTCATGTGCAGCATGATTCTTCTGTATGCCGCCAGCACCACCTACCATACTCTGGATCTTTCCGGCAAAGCACTCCGCGTTTTTCGTAAGATTGACCATATGATGATCTTTGTATTGATTGCCGGTTCCTACACCCCCATTTGTCTGATCACTCTTGGCGGCCGGGAAGGCTACACATTGCTTGCCGTGATATGGGGCATCGCCCTTTTTGGCATGATCCTAAAAGCCTGTTGGATCACCTGTCCGAAATGGTTTTCGTCCGTGATCTACATCTCCATGGGATGGGCCTGCGTCGGTGTATTCGGCACTTTATGGAATACGCTTCCTCACGCTGCATTTTTATGGCTCCTTGTCGGCGGCATTTTTTATACCGTTGGCGGTGTCCTTTATGCTATGAAGATCAAGGTATTCGGTGACAGATTCCCCTACTTTGGTATCCACGAACTCTTCCATGTATTTGTTATGCTGGGCAGTATCTGTCATTTTATCTTTATGTTCCGCTACGTCGCGTAACGGCATCCGAGTTTTATAAAAGCGTGTGCATCCTCAAATAAGTAATTAATTTCCTATTGCACAAAGAAAAACCCATATTCATCCGATTTTACGTAAGATGAATATGGGTCATTTTTATTTCTTAGTTATCATATCCGTTTGGATTCTGACTCTGCCATCTCCAGGAGTCCGCACACATATCTTTGATTCCATACTGTGCTTCCCATCCCAGTTCTTCTTTTGCCTTGGTTGCATCCGAATAACAGGTTGCGATATCCCCCGGTCTTCTGTCCTTGATCACATATGGGATCTTAACACCGGTTGCTTCTTCAAAATTCTTTACAATATCTAAAACACTGTATCCCTGGCCTGTACCGAGATTGTACACCTTCAGTCCGGCATTTTCTTCTATTTTCTTCAGTGCCTTAACATGTCCGATCGCAAGATCCACTACGTGGATATAATCTCTTACGCCCGTTCCGTCCGGTGTATCATAGTCATTACCGAATACACCCAGTTCTTTCAGTTTGCCGACTGCAACCTGTGTAATATAGGGCATGAGGTTGTTTGGAATACCATTGGGATTTTCGCCCATGGTTCCGCTCTTGTGAGCACCGATGGGATTGAAATAACGAAGCAGAATTACATTCCATTCCGGATCTGCTTTCTGCATGTCGGATAAAATCTGCTCTAACATGGACTTGGTCCAGCCATATGGATTGGTACACTGTCCCTTCGGACAAGCTTCCGTGATCGGAATCTGTGCAGGATCTCCGTATACTGTTGCGGACGATGAAAAAATAATGTTCTTTACGCCATGTTTTCTCATCACATCCACTAGTGTCAAAGTGCCCGCAATATTATTTTCATAATATTCCCACGGTTTTGCCACGGATTCTCCCACTGCCTTCAGTCCCGCAAAATGAATACAGGAATCGATCGTTTCTTTTTCAAAAACAGCATTCAATCCCTCACGGTCTAAGATGTCCACCTTGTAAAAAGGGACTTTTTTCCCTGTGATCGCCTCCACGCGCTCAAGACTCTTTTCACTTGCGTTGGACAGATTATCGATTACTACCACATCATAGCCTGCATTCTGCAGTTCTACAACGGTGTGGCTTCCGATAAATCCGGCACCTCCTGTTACTAAAATTGCCATTTCTTCTTCTCCTTCTTAACCTTTAACCTTTTATTTCCAAAGAAACTCGGGGTACTCCCCTGCTTCCTTCAGACGCTTGATAGATTCCACTACGTGGGGCTTATCCTCTTTGTAAGTAACGCCAAACCACTGGTCAGCGGATGTCAGCACCTTAACGGTTGCTTTTTCCTCCTGTAAAAGAGTATCCACCTCCGTCGGAATCAGGCATTCTGCCTTTAACGGATTCTTTTGGACTTCTTCCTTAAAGAAACGCTGCATTGCTTTTTCAAAAGCGGGCATAACGCTCTTGCCAAATCCCCACATATTCATGGATACGGGAGTCGTTACATCAATCGGAATAAAAGTAGCACCCTCATCATTGGAATAGGCTGCTCCCTGTGCAGTCTTTACGATCATCTTCTGTTCTACGATCTTCTCTAAGAAGCCGTCGTTATCCCGTTTGCATACTCCGCGTGTAACCGAACCCTTGTCCGTCAGGGTCTTGCCAAGTTCATATCCCACCATGGCATAACGGAATTTCTCACCATCTTCCTGTGTTGTCAGAAACTCATACATGGAACGATAACCGCTTTTTCCATAGTAATCATCCGAATTGATAACCATAAACGGTCCGTCAATCACATCCTTACAGCATAAAAGCGCATGGGTGGTTCCCCATGGTTTTTCCCTGCCTTCCGGAATCGTAAAATCTTCCGGTACATTCGTCAGTTCCTGGAATACATATTTTACGTTCATGTGTCTGCTGATCGGATCTCCGACACATTCTTTAAAATCCTGTTCCATCTCTTTTTTAATGATAAAAACGACCGTCTCAAAACCTGCTTTCCATGCATCGTAAATGGAAAAATCAATAATCTTGTGTCCCTGCTCATCCACAGGATCCATCTGTTTCAATCCCCCGTAGCGGCTCCCCATGCCCGCTGCCAAAATTACAAGTGCTGGTTTGCTCATGAAAATCTCCTTTTTTCCTTGTCTCTCCTTATTTCCATACATTTTATCACATCTTGTACCTTCTGTCATCAAGGGAACCCGAAATGGCAAAACGCTTCCCCCTGATATCCGGAAGCGTAATTATGCATTCAGATACTGATCCAACACCGTATTCAGATATTCCTTTGACGTAATCGTATAGGATGTAATACCAAGGTCCTGCGCCGCCTTCGTATTTTCCGGACGATCATCAAAAAATACCGATTCTTCCGGTTTCAGATCATACCGGTCCAGCAGGCACTGATAGATCGCCGGATCCGGCTTCATCAGATGCACTTCATAGGAGACCAGTCTGCCATCGAGATCCTTAATAAAAGCGGCATCCTTTGTGTGATTGTTGAAAAAATCTTCTGAGTAATTGGACAGAAGATAGATTCGATATCCTTTTTCTTTTAACGCATGCACTCTCTCCCATACATCAGGACGCATCACCGGCATCATTTCCAGATGACCGAAGAACCAGCGTAAAAGGTCCTCATATTGCGGAAGTGCCTTACAGTATCTCTCCACTATCTCCTGTGTGGGCAGATTACCAAGGTCAAATTCATCCCAGAGAGCATTGTCAAAGATTTCTCTTCCCGTTGTCTCCACATCTTCCGGCTTTACACCGTAGTCCATAAGCATCTGGTTCCAACGATACTCTATCAACACGTTTCCGACATCAAAAATCAGATTTTTCACTGCCATATTCTGTGTCTCCTTTATCCTCTTTTCGTATACTCATAAATTGTGTTTCTTGTTAATATATCTGGAAATCAGATACAAAACCATTGCAAGCGCAAGTGCCAGAATCAAAAACAACGGATTCTTAATTGCCCTGACCAGACTCTGTCCAAACAGGGAAAGCAGAATCAACATGATAATCTTGGCACTGATCATAACCTTTAAATACAGTTTTTCATCAAATTCCGACACACCGATCGCAAAATTTACAAAAGAAGACGGTGTAAACGGCATAATCATTATCAGAAAAAGTGCCTGCCACCTGATCCTATCATTTACCCAGGCTCTTGCTTTTTCAATCTTAGGGTGTCTTCCCGTAAACCGGAGTGCATATGGTTTTACAATCCTTCTGAAAAACAAAAAGACGAGTGTACTGCCCGTTGCTGCCCCTATCCAGCTATACAAAAATCCCAGTATCATACCATGTGCCGCCACATTCAGCGTCACGATCGCTACCATTGGCAAAAACGGCAAAAAAGACTCCACCATTGCCAGTAATATCGGTGCCAGGGGACCTAAAATCCGAAACGAATGAAATAAATTTTCCCAGAACTCTACGGTTCCAATCTCGTGTAATAGTAAAAATATTTTTGACTTCATACGCCTATTATAAAGCAGGTTTTTTTAAAAGTCTTTTGATTTTTCAATTCTTAAGAAAGTCTTTTGGTTTTTAAGAAAGACTTTCTTATTCCTCTTTTCCGGGCAAAAAATCTCCCAGATAAATCTTATCCTGTTCTCCGGATTGTTTTTGCAGATACTCCTCCCGGAACACATTTTTTACCCTTTGTACCTCCGTTTCAAATTCACGGGAGGAAATCAGCGCCGCACCCGCACCCCGGATAATAACCTGCTCCAATCCATCCGAAGTAACAACTGTGATATCGTATCGCCTGTTGTTTTCATGTGTAAAATGCTCAATATAATAATCCGCCGTTTCGGCTTCTTTTGTATACACAACATGGATATTCTGATAATCCAGAAATTCGGTCGGATGCCCTTCTATACGGTAGGCATCAAAAACTACAATCACTTCCATCCGGCAGATTGCCTGATAATTGCATAAAATATCCATCAAGGCCCCTCTGGCAGCATCCATATTTTCCTCCGCCAGTTCCCGCAGTGACTCCCACGCAAAGATTACGTTATACCCATCCACGAGAAGGTACTTTGCCAGTTTGGGTTTGGGATTGTACGTAATGGTCTGTGAACTTTTGCTTCCACCGTATTCAGCTGCAGAAGTCTTTCTTTTCAGATACCCCGGTTTGTGGGTAAAATCATCCTTGCGGTTGGAAAATGCCGTTCGATTGATAATAGAATCAATTTCTTCCGTCCCCATAATCCGTTGTTCATTTTTTCCCGTACTTCCGCTGAGGGGTTTCATTCCCTCATAATAAACAGGGATTCCGTCATCCTGATATTGGATCGTTTGCCCTGTTGCACTGACATGCATATATTCATGTACCTGATCCCATGGAACAATCTGTCCCACCCCATGCATGCAGAAAACGGAATCCGCCGGATTACGCAGATCTTCCTGGGGTTTGTATCCGATCTTTTCCACTACTTCCTGTGTATTATGACAGGGATAATAGCCTTTTAGCGTGCAAAAGAAATGACCGCATCCTTTCGTATAGGAAGTTACCTGAAGGCTATAGCCGCGCGCAGTTTTTACCGGAACGCTTCCCGTCAAAACTGCCATCTGTTCTACTGTATTCTGTCCTGCCTGCAAAGATGCGCTTTCCGCATGGGAAGTTTCCTCCAATGTAAACTTTGCATGCATGAGTTCCAAATCCGTCATGGCACGTCCGACCATGGAAACCGGCACTTCCAGCCGGAACTCATAATGCGGTTCCAACAACACGCTGTTTGCCTGCATAAGTCCCTGTCTTATGGCACGGTAGGTCGCCTGTCTGAAATCGCCGCCCTCCGTGTGTTTCAAATGGGCTTTTCCTGCCACCAGGGTAATCTTAACATCCGTCAGCACAGAACCGGTCAACACCCCTCTGTGCTCCCTTTCCTCCACATGCGTCATAATCAGACGCTGCCAGTTCTTAGCCAGAAGATCTTCGCTGCAATCCGCCATAACCTGAATGCCGGTTCCGGGTTCCCCCGGTGATAACAGCAAATGAACCTCCGCATAATGGCGAAGGGGTTCAAAATGGCCTACGCCCTCCACCGTATCGGCAATGGTCTCTTTGTAAACAATCGCGCCCTCTTCAAAGGACACCTTTATGCCAAAACGCTCATGGATCTGTTTTTGCAGCACTTCCAGCTGCACTTCTCCCATGAGTTTCACTTTCAGTTCCCGGCTTTCTTCTTCCCATGTCACATGTAACTGGGGA
The DNA here is from genome assembly GCA_964386235.1 of uncultured Lachnospiraceae bacterium. Taxonomy (GTDB): domain Bacteria; phylum Bacillota; class Clostridia; order Lachnospirales; family Lachnospiraceae; genus RGIG8767. Next base: position 19,855 of record CAYLSH010000004.1, read on the forward strand.
TCCTCTTCCTCTAACTGTTTTAACTTCGGGAGCATGGAAAGGGCATCCACATCCTCCGGCAGCCTTACACTATAGACCAGTACCGGTTCTAAAACCGGAATCTCTGCCTGTTTTTCCAATCCAAGGCCTTCTCCCGGCATGGTTTGGGTAAGTCCTGTTACCGCGCAGACGCTTCCGGGCAGCACCTCATTTTCCGTTTCGTACTTTGCACCCGAATAGATCCGGATCTGGTTTACTTTTTCTTCCCATTGGGATCCGTCCGCATTGGTGCCGGAAAGATTTTCTTTTACCTTTAGACTTCCGCCCGTTACTTTCAGATGCGTCAGACGGTTGCCCTGCTCATCCCTTGTAATCTTGTATACTCTCGCACCAAATTCTTCCGGGTAAACCGGCATATCGATATAGGTGTACAGTGTGTCCAAAAGTTGTTTTACGCCATCATTTTTCAAAGCCGAGCCAAACAGGCACGGAAAAACGCGGCGCATCTTAATGGCGTCTATGATATATTTCTTAGTCAGGCCACCGTGCTCCAGGAAGTATTCCATCAGTTCTTCTTCACTGACGGCAATCTGCTCCAATGCCTCTTCGGTTTCTTTGCTTTCTTTAGCCTCTATAAAAGTACTGTCCGCCCATTTATCCGGCTGCAACGGCGAAAAATCCACGCAGTTATCGTCCAGTTGTTCCCTGATCTGTGCAAGGAGATTCTCCTTATTTGCTCCGGGCTGGTCCATTTTGTTGATAAATAAAATGACGGGAACCCCATGTTTTTTTAACAATTTCCACAGGGTACGCGTATGCCCCTGAATCCCGTCCGCGGAACTGATCACTAAGATGGCGGCATCCAAAAGCCATAAGGAACGCTCCATCTCCGCCGAAAAATCCACATGTCCCGGCGTATCCATCAGGGTAATGACCGCGTCTTCCCGCTTTAAAACCGCCTGTTTGGAAAAAATAGTAATTCCTCTTTCTTTTTCCAGCGCAAACGTATCCAAAAAAGCATCCCTGTTGTCCACACGGCCGATCTTACGGATACTTCCGTTTTCATATAAAAGGCCTTCCGACAATGTTGTTTTTCCCGCATCCACATGTGCAAGGATTCCCACTACCAATCGTTTCATAATAATCCCCATTCTAAAGTTTACAGGATTTTACGCACTTTGCTTTTTCAAAAGTGTTTCCGCACGCTCAATAGCGGCATAAATATTTTTGCAGAAATTATCCTTTCCGATCTTCTTGTCAAAGCCCGCCTTCTGCATTACATGAAGGGGTTGTTCATTTACATGGGATAAAATCAGGGTAATACCCCTCTTCTCGCATTTTTTATACAATGCTTCCATAGCATTCATTGCCGTAACATCCATGGCAGGAACGCTTCGCATACGAAGAATCAGATATCTGGTCATATCCTTTACCACAATGTGATCAATCTGATCCGCAGCACCGAAGAACAAGGGACCTGACATCTCATATACACGGATGGGATCGGAGATCTTGAGCAGATGTTCTCTTTCTTCCTTATCCTGTTTGGCAATTTCTTTTTCTTCTTCGTGTATCGTACTGTATTTCCAGCTCCTGACACTGGTTTCATCACTCATTCTCTTCATAAATAACAGACAGGCCAAAAGCATGCCGATCTCAATGGCTACCACAAGATCAAATACAACTGTCAGTACAAAGGTAATGACAAGTACCGCAATATCGCTTTTCGGTGCCGTTTTTACAAGATGGACAAAAGTTCTCCACTGGCACATGTTGTAAGCAACCATGAACAGAATGACGGCAATTGTCGGCATCGGGATCAGACCCGCGTACGGCATCAGCACCACCAGTACCAGCAATAAAGTCAGCGCATGGACCATACCCGCAACCGGTGTACGTCCTCCGTTTTTAACATTGGCTGCCGTTCTGGCGATCGCTCCCGTAGCCGGGATTCCGCCAAACAAAGCGGAGGCAATATTACCGGCACCCTGTGCCACAAGTTCTGTATTGGAACGATGATGACCATTGATCATACCATCCGCAACCACGCAGGAAAGCAGGGATTCAATGGCCGCTAACACGGCAATCGTAAATGCATCCGGCAACAGTTCCGCTATAATGGTAAAATTGATCTTTGGCATATGGGGCATCGGAATACTGCTGTTAATTGTATAAAGATCTCCGATTGTATTTACCTTTAGCGGCAAAAACTGTACCATCAGAATCCCTACGATTACGGCAATCAGGGATGGCGGAATCTTTTCGGTAAACTTAGGCATCACGATCAGGATCGCAAGACATACCACACCCACAATAAAGGCATCCAAACTAAAAGTAGTGATTCCTGCAAGAAATGCCTTTAATTTTTCCATAGTTTCGATCGTTGGCATCCCCTGGGGATATGTCACCCCACAGAAATCCTTAAGCTGACCGATCACGATGGTTACCGCAATACCGGAGGTAAATCCGGTGGTAATTGTATACGGAATGTATTTGATCAGGGAACCAAAATGACAAAATCCCATGATAATCAAAATAACACCCGCCATAATTGTGGCTACTACCAGCCCGTCAAATCCGTTTGTTGCCACGATTCCGGCTACGATCGTAGCAAATGCAGCCGTCGGGCCCGCAATCTGGACTTCACTTCCTCCTAAAAACGAAATCAGAAAGCCCGCCACGATTGCCGTATAAATACCCTGTTCCGGTCCCACACCGGAAGCCAGTGCAAGCGCAATGGAAAGCGGCAGTGCAATAATTGCCACAATGATACCGGCAACCACGTCTTTTATAAATTGTTCCTTTGAGTAACTCTTCCATGTTGTAAACAACATAGGCTTCATCTTTTCCATAATGTTCTCCTCTTTATTCTGCCTGTTGCAGAATATTTTACTCCTCTTTTATGTTTTCTTCTTCCGTATCCGTTTCTGCCATTTCCGGAATCACCGGACTACGCTTATTCATATCCTCCCGAAGCAGACGATATATCGTGGCAACAACGGGAACCGCTAAAAGCATGCCAAATATTCCCATCAGACCGCCGCCAATGGTAATCGCTGCCAACACCCAGATTCCGGGAAGTCCAATGGAATTGCCCACAACCTTTGGGTAGATCAGATTGCCCTCTACCTGCTGTAGGACCACGATAAAAAGAAGGAACAGCAAAGCCTTAAGCGGGGATTCTGTCAGGATCATAAACGCTCCGGCGCCGGCACCGATATAAGCTCCTGCTACCGGGATCAATGCCGTAAATCCAATCAGAACACCGATCATGATCGCATAGGGAAATCCCAAAATCGCCATTCCCACCATACAGAGCACGCCCAGTACAACAGCTTCGGTACACTGTCCGACGATGAAACGGTGAAAACTGTCATTGAGGGTGCCCAGTACATAAAATATCTTTGTGTTTGCACCCGGAAGATACGTAGAAATCACTCTCTTAGCCTGTGCCATAATCTTTTCTTTGTCAAGTAAAAGATAAATGGAAAAGATCAATGCCACCAAAAAGGTTACCATTCCGGAAAATACGGAACTTACCACGGACACAACGGAACTCATCACACCGCCAAACCCGCTTAAAACGGCTTTGGCTCCGCTCATAAGTTTGTCCTGCCATGCACTCCAGTCCTTTGGCAGATAAGTTTCCAAAGTCAGTGCATATTCTGCCAGATTCTCATCCTTTTCCAGCATGCCCAGGGTGTCCTCCACCACCACGGGAACCTGCGCAAACAGATGCTTCCCGCAGTTGATCAGTTCCGGAACCACGATTCCGATAATCAACGCTATAATTCCCAATAAACTGACAAAAGCAAGCAGCATGCAGGCAACCCTTTTCGATTTCTGCACAATCTTTGATTTTGCATTCGGAAAATAATGTCTTTCATAAAATGTCATCAGAATATTTAAAATATAGGCAATTACACACCCGACCACCAATGGAACAGCCGCACTAAGCGCCATGGCTGCCGCATCGACGACAGCATTCCAATAATGAATCGCAAGGTATAAAAGAAACAACCCAACCAAAATACCACTGTATTTTTTTAGTTCTTTTTTCATACTCTCCTCCGCTTTCCGGTTTTTCCCTATATTTTATATCATTTTCCCAAGATGCACCAGTATGTCCAAACAATTATTTTTTCTTATTTACAATAATGACGCAAAAAGCCCAGGCAGGTAAAACCTGTCTGGACTTTTTTATCTCCGGATGCTTCACACCGGAATCATTCGGCATTGCAATTGCA
>CAYLSH010000004.1:24180-36628 GCA_964386235.1 uncultured Lachnospiraceae bacterium
ATTGCAATTGCATCCCAGGTCCAGCGGACGAATCGCCAGATCCAGAAGTTCTCCTGACACAAACTGCATACAATCGCTCTCTTCGGATGAAGAAAGACTGCCCTTCGGTGTATTGATCTTACCGCCGCTTTCCACGCAATAGCCCGCAAAATATAAGGACTGTAAAACCAGTGTTACACCCACGGTTACGGTATTGTCGTCCGTATCAAGCGCAATCAGTTTCGGAAGCATATACATGTTGATTCCCTGTGTGATAAAATTGCTGCCACTGGTAAATCCAATTACGTTTATGACTCTGCTCGTCTCCACACCCGTTCCGGTAAAAGCCGTTCCGTAAGGAGCAAACAACTCCAATTCCACCCTGGACGGGTTCGTATCCTCATCATAGGTTGCGGCAGTCGTATCCGATGGAAGGTACACCGCAGTCGGATATACGGTTGTGATCAGCCGGCATGTAGCATCGTAAAGATCCACCGCAAACGTTACTTCCAGGTTGGAAAGTCCAATCAGGTAGCAATTCGGTCTTCCCGTAATGGGTTCCACGCTGACATCCGTTGGCCCGTATGCATATGCAATATTGGCAATTCTTACCGATGCACAGGTGACGGTCGGGTACTCCGTAGCAAGATCCACACCCAGTGAAAAAGTGGCACATAGATTAATCCCCACTTCATCATAAATCAAAGGAGCAAACAAACTTAAGTATTTGGGATCTCCTATCACAGGATTCCTGCACACATCCACACAGCCATATGCATTGGCTGCACACATACAGGTATTGTTGCTACACATATTCTGAACCGTTTCGCTCACGATACGTGTCGTATTTCTACATTTGCATTTTGCCATAGAAAGTATTCCTTTCTCGTCTTTTATTACATTATATGTTCTAAACAGACATCTGCTACCATACACTAAAAAGAAAAAGGTCATTATGGGAACTATTTTTTCGATCTCTCCGGATAAAAATCTGCTTTTATATTCTGTCAATTCCTCCGTCTGTCTGCGGACGGCAACCGGAATGGAAATTACCCGTCCGCTCATTTTGTGCAATGATTTTACCTCTTCTCTTTCCTGCGTTGTTTATCATGATATTCCGTACTACACTTACCTGAATACGGAAGGCGAACTTCTCCTTAGAAATGTTTTTGACAATTCCATTCTGTTTCAATTATCCTCTAATCACATGCTTACCTATCACTCCCCGCTTCTATGCGTCTGTGAAGAGGAACTCTTTCTGCTATTTTTTATGGAAAACCCAATGTCCGGAAAATACATTTTGAAATACACCCTTCCTTTAAAGCCCGATCAGCCGTCAATGGAGATCAGCACATTTTCCACCCTTCCCCGGTTGCAATGCCTGTCACAGGATTCTTTCCTCCTGCTACTTTGCAGCACACCGCAAAAAGAGGAACTGTTTATAAAATCAGGGGATCTTTTCGAGCCTGTTTATTTAAAGAAGAAACAGGAATTGGAAGAAGGTCAGAAATTGATCGAAAGTGTGCAGAAACAATATGAGGAACTTATGAATACTGCCTATCGCTATCGGGAAGAAGCAGAGAAATGGTATACACGCTATTATTCCGGAAAATAAGGCGCCGGGCATATGCCCGACGCCTTGTCATGGTATTATAACCGGTTCTGTATCTGTTTGCCCCGTAAATATTATACGGTAAACTGCTTCACATTATCCTCAAGAAGTGTAGCCAGATCGCTAAGTTCTGACAGGGATGCATTGCAGTCCAGAATAATCTGCTGTACTTCTCCCATGGTCGCTGCCGTTTCCTGTGTGCTGGCTGCGTTTTCTTCTGAAATAGCGGCAAGACTTTCCAGACTCTCCAATACGGAATCCTTTGCCGCACCCATGGTATCCGTTTCGGCACGGATCATATCCACTGCATCTGCTACATTGTTGATGTTGCCATCCAGTTTATCAAATACCGTTCTTGTCTCTGAAAGTTTCCGGCTCTGATTATCCATATCACGGATTACTTCATTCATAATCTCGACACTGATGTCAGAATTCTCAATCAGGTTCTGGATCGTTGCGGAAATCTCATCCACTGCTGCCTGTGACTGGTCAGCCAGGTTACGTACTTCTTCAGCAACTACTGCAAATCCCTTACCATGTTCACCCGCTCTTGCTGCTTCAATGGAAGCATTCAAAGAAAGGAGATTGGTCTGCGTTGCGATATCGGAAATAATGTCAATCGCGGTACGAATCTGCTGTGCGGCTTCGTTGGTTACATTGGTCTGTTTCTGTACATTGTGAACGGATTCTGTTGTCGTCTGGTTAATCTGGATCAGATCCTGTAAGGATGTATTCACTTCCTGATTCTGCTGACGCATCTCATCCGTGTTCTGCATTAATTTTTCGACATTTTCCACAGTCTCTGTTACGGAATGACCCATCTTAACCATCTGTTCGGTAACGGCCTGTGTTTCGTTTGCCTGATTGGAAGCACCGTTTGCGATCTCTTCCACAGCAATGTTAACATTGTTAATCGAAGTATTCACATCACTGAAACGTTCTTTGAACTGATCATTAAAATGCGTCAGCCCTTCGGAACCGGCATGAATATTACTTACAATATTTTTCAGATTCTCAATCAGTTTGTGGATCGCTCTGGCAATATTACCAACTTCATCGCTTCTCTGTAATAATTTCTGGCTGATCGTCTCCGTCAGTTTTCCGTCTGCCACACTGCCAAGGCTTCCGATGGATACGCCGATCGCTTTTACGATAAAGCCGACTATCAGTCCCACCAGCACGCAGATCAGAACAGCAAGTCCGATCATAAAGAGCAGATTACTCAGCAAGGTCTCGCTGTAAAGACCTTTTACCGTATCAATGTCCTTACCGGCAAATATAATTACCTCACTGCCCTCGCCATAGTCTTTATATATTTCATAATAACCATAATAATCTTCGTCCACTACCACGACATCTTCGGAAAAATAACTGCCGTCCGCACGAACCTTATCGTACAACTGGTCCGTAATCGTGGTGTGTACCACTCTTGCCCCGCTATCATCCATCACGCTGGTTGCCATACGTTCATTGCCCCAGAAAACCGTGATATCCACGCCGGTGTAGGTCTTAAATTCATCAAAAAAGCCTGTGTCTGCGGAGAGATCGTAATCTCCCTTATATATACTGTCGTCCTTGACCGAAAACTCACCCTCGGCTAAAAGATTCATCTCATGGCCAATTGCATACGCAGCTGTCTTTAATTCGCGCTCCGTGCACCCGGCCGCTGTCTTAGATCCAACCGCTTCCAGTGCCAGTCCGGCAATCAGAACGAGCAGGATCAAAGGAATCGTCACCGCCATCAAGATCTTACTTAGTAATTTTAGTCCCTTTTTCTTCTTTTCCATCTCTTTGTCCATCTCTTTCAACCATTTTCTTGTTGTATAACTATGTTTTATTATTTTACCACGCCCCCCATTATGGGTCAATGTTTTCCGGCAAGGATTTGGATAATTTTTATAATAATTTGTCATATTTTACGGTTTCCATTGTCTATTTTTTTCTTCGACAATTTTTTTTGCCGGAAAACAAATTTTTTCTTGTGATTTTCCATATTTTCATTATAATTATGTAAGATAGGGGTGCGACAGATGGCGCACAAAAAAGGAGGAGTTTCCTATGCCAAAAAGAACAGACATACACAAAGTTTTGATTATTGGCTCCGGTCCGATCATCATCGGCCAGGCCTGTGAATTTGATTACTCCGGAACGCAGGCGTGTAAGGCGCTTCGTAATCTTGGGTACGAGATCGTACTGGTCAATTCCAATCCGGCAACGATCATGACAGACCCCGAGACAGCGGATGTGACCTACATCGAACCATTAAATGTAGAGCGTCTGGAGCAGATCATTGCCAAAGAACGTCCCGATGCCCTGCTTCCTAACTTAGGCGGACAGTCAGGTTTAAACCTCTGCTCCGAATTAAATCAGGCAGGTATTCTGGACAAATACAATGTAAAAGTAATCGGTGTACAGGTGGATGCCATTGAACGTGGTGAAGACCGTATCGAATTCAAAAAGACCATGAACGAACTCGGCATCGAAATGGCAAAGAGTGAAGTTGCCTACTCTGTTGAACAGGGTCTTGAGATCGCCGACAAACTCGGTTACCCCGTAGTTCTTCGTCCTGCTTACACCATGGGTGGTGCCGGCGGTGGTCTGGTATATAATAAAGAAGAATTAAAAACAGTCATGGCCCGTGGCTTACAGGCTTCCCTTGTCGGACAGGTTCTGGTAGAAGAATCCATCCTGGGCTGGGAAGAATTAGAGCTCGAAGTTGTCCGTGACAAAGATGGTAATATGATCACCGTATGTTTCATCGAAAACATTGATCCTCTCGGTGTACATACCGGCGACTCTTTCTGTTCCGCTCCCATGCTTACCATTTCCGAAGAATGTCAGAAACGACTTCAGGAACAGGCATACAAAATCGTAGATTCCGTACAGGTTATCGGTGGTACCAACGTACAGTTTGCACACGATCCGGTATCCGACCGAATCATTGTAATCGAGATCAACCCCCGTACTTCCCGTTCCTCTGCACTGGCATCCAAAGCAACCGGATTCCCGATCGCTTTAGTTTCTGCCATGTTAGCAACAGGACTTACCTTAAAAGACATTCCCTGCGGTAAATACGGCACACTTGATAAATACGTGCCGGACGGCGATTATGTCGTAATCAAATTTGCTCGCTGGGCATTTGAAAAATTCAAAGGCGTGGAAGACAAACTCGGCACACAGATGCGTGCTGTCGGTGAAGTCATGAGTATCGGCAAGACCTATAAAGAAGCTTTCCAGAAAGCAATCCGTTCTTTAGAAACCGGACGTTATGGTTTGGGACATGCCCGTAATTTTGACTCCCTTTCCAAGGAGCAGTTATTAAAAATGTTAAGCACCGCATCGAGCGAACGTCACTTCATCATGTATGAAGCGCTCCGCAAAGGTGCTACGATCGAAGAGATCCATGAACTGACCAAGGTAAAAGCATACTTCATCGAACAGATGAAGGAACTCGTGGAAGAGGAAGAAGCACTGTTATCTTCCAAAGGCAGTCTTCCTTCGGATGAAGCGCTGATATCCGCTAAGAAAAACGGCTTCTCCGACAAATACCTTTCACAGATTCTTTCCGTACCGGAAGACGATATCCGAAACAAGCGTATCGCTCTTGGTGTGGAAGAAGCATGGGAAGGCGTACATGTAAGCGGCACCAAGGACAGCGCTTATTATTACTCAACCTATAACGCAGAAGATAAGAATCCTGTCAAAGACGAAAAACCCAAGATCATGATCTTAGGCGGCGGTCCTAACCGTATCGGACAGGGTATCGAATTTGACTACTGCTGTGTACATGCAGCCATCGCTTTAAAGAAACTGGGCTTTGAAACCATTATCGTAAACTGTAACCCGGAAACGGTTTCTACGGACTACGATACTTCCGACAAGCTCTACTTTGAGCCGTTGACACTCGAAGATGTACTCAGTATCTACAAGAAAGAAAAACCGCTCGGTGTCATCGCACAGTTTGGCGGACAGACACCATTAAATTTGGCAGCGGATCTTGAGAAAAACGGTGTTAAGATCTTAGGTACGGCTCCATCCGTAATCGATCTTGCCGAAGACCGTGATCTTTTCCGTGCCATGATGGAAAAATTAGAGATCCCCATGCCGGAATCCGGAATGGCAACTACCGTGGACGAAGCACTTGCCATTGCTTCTAAGATCGGTTATCCGGTTATGGTTCGTCCTTCCTATGTACTTGGCGGACGAGGCATGGAAGTGGTATACGATGACGAGAGCATGGTGGGCTACATGAATGCCGCAGTCGGTGTTACACCGGATCGTCCGATCCTGATCGACCGTTTCTTAAACAATGCACTCGAATGTGAAGCAGATGCAATCAGCGATGGTACCCACGCATTCGTTCCTGCGGTTATGGAACATATCGAACTTGCCGGTGTTCACTCAGGTGACTCCGCCTGTATCCTTCCTTCCGTACATATTTCGCCGGAAAATGTTGAAACCATCAAAGAATATACACGTAAGATTGCCGAAGAAATGCATGTAAAAGGACTTATGAACATGCAGTATGCGATCGAAAACGGCAAGGTATTCGTATTAGAAGCCAATCCTCGTGCTTCCCGTACCGTACCGCTTGTATCCAAGGTATGTAACATCCGCATGGTACCGCTTGCAACAGATATCATTACCTCTGAACTGACAGGCCGTCCATCACCGGTTCCGCAGTTAAAAGAACAGCATATTCCATACTACGGAGTAAAAGAAGCCGTATTCCCGTTCAACATGTTCCAGGAAGTTGACCCGATACTCGGACCGGAAATGCGTTCCACAGGTGAAGTTTTAGGCTTATCTACTTCCTACGGCGAAGCCTTCTACAAGGCACAGGAAGCAACACAGTCCAAACTTCCGTTAGAAGGAACGGTGTTGATTTCCGTAAATGATAAAGATAAAGCAGTTGTAGCAGATGTGGCAAAGAGTTTCCACGAAGACGGTTTCAAGATCTTAGCAACCGGCGGCACATACAATGTCATTACCGAAGCCGGCATTCCTGCTACAAAAGTAAAGAAACTGTTTGAAGGACGTCCTAACATTTCCGACATGATTGCCAATGGTGAGATCCAGTTGATCGTCAACTCTCCGATCGGCAAGGAAAGCGTAAATGATGACAGTTACCTTCGTAAAGCAGCAATCAAGGCAAAAGTTCCATACATGACCACTATCGCTGCTGCCAAAGCAACGGCAAGCGGAATCCAGTATGTAAAATCACACGAAGCAGAAGAAGTCAAATCCCTTCAGCAGCTTCATAGTGAGATCCATGATAAATAATGGAGGTTTTCGATGTTAAATGAAAGAATGGTAGCCCTCGGCACACAGCGCTCCGTCATCCGCGAATTATTTGAATTCGGCAAGATCAGGGCAGCTGAAATCGGGGCAGAAAATGTATTTGATTTTTCCATTGGCAACCCCAGTGTTCCGGCACCGGAGCAGGTAAACGAAACCGCCATCCGCCTGTTAACACAGGAAGATCCGGTTGTGTTACATGGGTATACCAGTGCACAGGGTGATCTTATGGTGCGCAGGCAGATTGCAGACAATCTGAATAAACGTTTCGATGGAAGTTACCGTCCGGAAAACTTATATATGACAGTTGGCGCAGCGGCATCTTTATGCTGCTGCCTGAACGGTTTATGTAACCCGGGGGATGAGGTTATCGTATTTGCCCCCTTCTTCCCGGAATACCGTGTATTTATCGAAGGCGCAGGCGCTAAGATCAAGCTGATTCCTGCAGACACGGAGAACTTCCAGATTGATTTTGCCGCATTTAAAGAGGCGTTGAATGAAAAAACGAAAGCCGTGATCGTCAACTCCCCTAACAACCCATCCGGCACAATCTATTCGGAAGATACGGTTAAAAAACTGGCTTCCATCCTCGATGAGGCCTCTTTACAATATGGTCAGCCGATCTTTTTACTGGCGGATGAACCATACCGTGAGATCGTATTTAAGGGACAGACGGTTCCTTTTTTACCAAAATACTATAAAAACACTTTAGTATGTTATTCCTGGTCCAAATCCCTCTCCCTTCCGGGAGAACGTATGGGATATGTACTGGTTCCGGATACGGTTACGGATTCCGAACTGGTATATGCCGCTGTTGCAGGCGCCGGCCGTTCCCTCGGCTATGTGAATGCACCAAGTTTATTCCAGCGTGTCTGTGCTTCCTGTGTGGATCTGACAGCGGACGTTGAAGTATATGAGACCAACAAAAATCTTTTAGTATCCGCCCTGCGCGATATGGGATATCATGTAGTAGAACCCCAGGGTACTTTCTATATGTTCCCGCGCACGCTCGATCCGGATGATATTGCTTTCTGTGAGAAAGCCAAGGAATTCAATCTTCTGATCGTTCCCGGAACAGGCTTTGGTTGTCCCGGACACACCAGAATCTCCTATTGTGTTCCTACAGAACGGGTAAAACGTTCTCTTGATGCATTTGAAAAACTGGCACGTTCATACTAATGAGGTATACTTATGGCTAATGTATTAGTAGTAGACGACGCCGCATTTATGCGGCTGTCCATTAAACAGATACTCGAAAAAAATGGTCACACCATGATCGCCGAAGCAGGCAATGGTAAAGAAGCGATTCTTAGATATACGGAATGCAAACCGGACGTCACGATCCTGGATATTACCATGCCGGAAATGAGCGGACTTGACGCTCTTTCCTACATTAAAAAAATCGATCCTTCGGCAAAGATAGTGATCTGCTCCGCACTGGGTCAGCAGGAGCAGCTTGCCAAGGCAATTCAGTTAGGAGCAAAGGATTTTATCGTAAAACCATTTGAACCCGACCGCATGATTGCCGCACTGAATAAAGTTTTATCCGAATAAAAAAATGTCCATCCTTATTAAAAGGATGGACATTTTTTTATTAATCCAACAGACTATCCTGCATATAGGTTTCCTGCAAACGCTCCACCGTCTCCCAGATCACAATATCGGCATCATACTCATCCACCATGGAGACCGTAAAATCATCCGTATCGATCCAGTACACTTCTTTGTAATATCCCCTTGCCGTTACGGATAAAAAGCCGCCAAAGGAATCTCCCACCACAATGGCGATCTCGTCCCTTTTATAATCCGGGTTCACACTCTGCGGATCAAATGCATATACCGTATCAATGGCATACTGATCCGCCACGCCCGCAATCACGGACAGATCCCCTGCAAAATCATGTTGTCCGTCTGCAAATACCACTTCCTCCGGTAACTGCCCATAGCCGTACATCGTTTTCAGGATCTCCTGCAAGCCCACAAATGCCCCGATATGGTTCCAATGTGTATCTGTCTTATAAAACAGCGGATACTGTCCTTTTTGCTCAGAAAACGCTGCTAACGGGTATACATACGGTACATCCGTATGCTCTGACATGTACTCCGCAAACTGTTGCCCCTTAGAACACCGGTCCACGCGTGCAATCGTATCCGGCATATACTCCTCGTACACGATCTCTTTATTGGGAATCGTTGCCGCCACAAAATCCACATTTTTTTCCTTTTGCAGATAATCCCTTGTTACGATCAGATTATCCGCCATCGCCTTCATTTCTTCCTCGGAAAAATGATTGATGCCCATATAATCATAAATAGGAAATCCGTCATTTTGCGTCTTATAAAACAGCCAGTTTTCTTTTCCGAGCAATACCTGCGTGGACTCCATGTAGGTTCCTCCGGTTAAAAAGGAGGTCAGGGCTGTGTTGCCCTCTATGAAGGCAGATCGCAGAAATAAATCCTGTGTAAAATCCGTAATCCTTTTCTGTATGTTGGAAAATGCATCTCCCTCTGTTATTTTCTCCGTTGTTGTTTCTAAAATGCCGTCATTCTTTTGCATGGTTCCGTTGTTATTCAGAACCTCCGCCGCATTTTCTTTTACCCTCTCTTCCATGGAGGTACCCCCGCAAAGAGTTACAAGCGGCAGAATAAAGATAAACAGCAAAAACAGAATGCCTATTACACTATCCCTTTGTATGTTCTTCCAATATTGACGCATAAGTCTGCTTTTCTCCTATTTTCATGCAAGATGATCCTTAAAAGTTAAAGTAAATAAATGGGTTATATGCCTGATTCATGATAAAGGAAACCGACACAAGAAAAACAAGGATAACGCCCATGCCATATGCAATCTGCCAAAGTTTGCGGTCCTTCCATTTTTCTTCTAATCCGGGCAGGATTGGGAAACATCCTAACACTGCCAAAATGTAATAAACGCCATTCTGTGTCAGATATGCTAAAACCGCACTGTCCCACACTCCTTTTGCACCGATTCCAAACATGGCTTCCACATAGGTAATGGCATTTCCCATTCCGCTGCTGCGGAAGATCACCCAGCCAATCATTACAAAAAATAAGGTATACAGGTGTCCCCACCAATATTTTTTCTTATGGAGTCCTAACAGTTTTTCCGCCGTTAAAAGCACAAAATACAGAAGTCCCCACGCTAAAAAAGTCCAGTTTGCGCCATGCCAGATACCGGTCAGCGCCCAGACAATAAACAGGTTTCCGATCATCCTGCCTTTTTTAACACGGCTTCCACCCAACGGAAAGTAAACATAATCCCGAAACCATGTCTGCAGTGAGATATGCCATCTTCTCCAAAAGTCCGACACACTCGATGCCATATACGGGTAATTGAAGTTCTCTTCAAAATGAAATCCAAACATCTGCCCCAGACCAATTGCCATATCGGAATAACCGGAAAAATCAAAGAAGATCTGAAGGCTGTAGGAAATCGCCCCTACCCATGCCATGCCGGCCGAAGCCTGAAATTCTCCGCCAATCAGAAGGGAAAAGGCAGCATCCGCAACCACTGCCATATTATTGGCAATCAGCACCTTTTTTCCAAGACCAATACAAAATCTGGTGACACCCTTTGAAAAATCACTCCAATTTTCCTCTCTGTGCTCCATCTGCTGTGCGATCGTCTCATACCGCACAATCGGACCTGCGATCAACTGGGGAAACAGGGAGATATATAGTCCGACCCGCAAAGGATTGCTCTGTGCCCGTCCTTTTTTGCGGTAAACATCAAATACATAGGACATTGCCTGAAAAGTAAAAAAGGAAATGCCGATCGGTAATTCCACCTGCGGAACCGGAAATTCCGTATGTAAAAAACGGTTGACCTGGAGCATCACAAACACGCTGTATTTAAACCATGCTAAAATCCCCACATTTGTAAGAACCATCAGCGCTACAATGCCTTTAGAGAGCCCCTTATCTCCTTCCCAATGCGCAACCGCCAGTCCATACAGCCAGTTAATCAGAATCGTTCCCATCATCAGGAAAACATACACCGGCTCTCCCCACGCATAGAAGAAAAGACTTGCCAGCAACAGAAATATATTTTTTAACTCTTTTGTCTTTCGTAAAAACAGATAATACACTGCCAGAACCACCGGCAGGAATACAAACAAAAATACTTCACTCGGAAAAAGCATATGAATCTCCTATTTTTAATCTCTGCATTTCATTATAGCATACTATTTTTTTTATAAAAACCTTTCATTTCTTAAGGTTTTTTCTTGCATAGTATTATTCTACCATGTATAATAGCAATGTATTTTAGCAGATTAAAGTGGCAATGTACACTGCCACTTCTGAATAATACACTATACTTATAGCAAAGAAGGTAATACAAATGGAAAGAAGAGTCGGTACAGTTTCCAGAGGAATCCGTTGTCCCATCATCCGTGAAGGTGATAATCTGGTGGATATCGCCGTTACAAGCGTATTAGAAGCAGCACAGAGCGAAGGTTTTTCCTTACGTGATCGTGATGTCATTGCATTAACAGAATCCATCGTAGCCAGATCACAGGGCAACTATGCATCCATTCAGGATATTGCAGATGATGTCAGAGCCAAACTTGGCGGTGGTACGATCGGTGTTATTTTCCCCATCTTATCCCGTAACCGTTTTGCAATCTGTTTAAAAGGTATTGCAATGGGGGCTAAGAAGGTCGTTTTGATGTTAAGCTATCCAAGTGATGAAGTTGGTAATGCTCTTTTAACCTATGATCAGTTAGATGATGCCAACATCAATCCTTACAGCGATGTTCTGACTTTGGCAAAATATCGTGAACTGTTTGGAGAAAACAAACATGAATTTACCGGTGTGGATTATGTACAGTACTATTCTGACATCATCACAGAGGCCGGTGCGGATGTAGAGATCATCTTCTCCAACCAGCCCAAGACCATCTTAGAATATACGGATTGCGTGGTTACCTGCGATATCCATACAAGAGCAAGAACCAAGCGTATCCTTAAGGCTGCCGGTGCAAAAGTGGTTGTCGGTATGGACGATATCCTTACGGAATCCATTAATGGCAGTGGCTACAACACCAAATACGGTTTGTTAGGTTCTAACAAATCCACAGAAAACAAGATCAAGTTATTCCCCAGAGAATGTCAGGATCTCGTAGAAGACATTCAGGCAGAAATATTAAAAACAACCGGCAAACATGTAGAAGTCATGGTTTACGGAGACGGTGCTTTCAAAGATCCCCAGGGTAAGATCTGGGAATTAGCCGATCCCGTTGTATCCCCTGCCTTCACAAGCGGTTTAAAGGGCACTCCGAATGAGTTAAAATTAAAATACCTTGCAGACAATGATTTCAAGGATCTGAGTGGAACAGCATTAAAAGAAGCAATCGAAAAGAGCATCAAAGAAAAAGATGCGAACTTAGTCGGCAACATGGCTTCCCAGGGTACTACCCCAAGACAGCTTACCGACCTGATCGGTTCTTTATGTGACTTAACCAGCGGTTCCGGCGACAAAGGAACCCCCATCATCCTCATCCAGGGCTATTTTGACAACATGGCTGACGCTTAAGC
>CAYLSH010000004.1:36728-51870 GCA_964386235.1 uncultured Lachnospiraceae bacterium
CTTAGTGGCGCAGCCCTACACACCGAAAAACGCGAAGAAAGGATCCCAATGTCCATACAAATTTTTACGATTACACACAAAGCCTTTACCCCACCTCCGGATCCGATGTACCTTCCTTTGCAGGTCGGCAGAAGCCTGCATCCGGCACTGGGGTATCTAAGTGACAACACCGGCGATCAGATATCGGAGAAAAATCCTTTTTTCTGCGAATTAACCGGTATGTATTGGATCTGGAAAAATTACCGGCAGGCGGACTATATCGGAATCTGTCATTACAGGCGTTACCTGTTAAATGAACAGGGGAAACTCTTTACGCAGGAAGAGCTTTCTTCCCTGCTTTCCGAATATGATATGATTACCACCAAACTGATTACGCTGCCCGGATCGTATTATAATGGTTTTTCACAAAACCACCATATTAAGGATCTGCTTTGCACGGGAAACGTTATAAAAGAACTTTTTCCGGCGTATTATGATACCTTTGAGCGGTTGATCCATGGTCCTGACACCTACTTTGGAAATATCTTTATCACTTCCGCGGCAGAATATGACCGTTACTGCAGCTGGCTGTTTACGATCCTGTTTGAAGTGGAAAAGAAAACCGATCTTTCCGGTTACAATGGCTATCAAAAGCGGCTGTTTGGCTTTTTGTCCGAATTTCTGCTGACTGTCTGGATCCAATACCGCTCTTTGCGTGTGAAGGAATGCATGGTCGGTATGATCGGGGAAAAATACGAAACGCGCCAATTAAAGGAAGAACTTGCCCTTTTCTTTGCCAAAAGAGATTATTTGGGTGCAGAGAAACATTTTATGGAATGCTACCGGAAGCGGCCGGACATTCTGATGGAAGCATCCGATCTGAATGGAGAACTAAGACTTTGCATGCAGATCATTTCCACCTGCAAGTTTGAAGATCAAAAGTACGGTACCTGCATATTGGATCAGATAAAGGACTATCACGGTCTGCTCAGGCATTTTGAGCAGCTGAATGCAGCCGTTGCCCACTCCCTGCATCACTGCCTTTTGCCACAGGAAGAGAAATTTTTAAAAAACAATCCGCTTTTGACCGAGATTGCCATTGCCATTGCCGAAAAATTACAGCGCAGTGTATAAAGCAACAATTCACTTGCATTTTATAAGATGAATGTTATAATGATGTTCCGCGACTCAATATCTATTTTACATTAGGAGAATTACTTACTATGCTACACAAACTTAAGAAAACGTTTATTGGGGATCGAGCGTTCTACCGGAAAGTATTGTATCTGGCGATTCCCATGATCATACAGAACGCCATTACCAGTTTTGTTAGTTTCCTTGATAATATCATGGTGGGACAGGTTGGTACGGAACAGATGTCCGGCGTTGCCATCGTCAACCAGTTGATATTCGTATTCAACATCTGTATTTTTGGCGGTGTTTCCGGTGCCGGTATCTTTGGTACCCAGTTTTTCGGAAAAGGCGACTATGAAGGACAGAAATATACCTTCCGGTTTAAATTATATGCCTGTCTGATCATTACCGGCATTGCCCTATTTCTTTTTGGATTTGCGGACGTTCCACTGATCTCCCTTTATTTAAGTGATAACGGTACGATCGGGGATATCTCGCTCGCACTCACCTATGGACAGGAATACCTCGCCATTATGATGATCGGGCTGATTCCGTTTGCCGTCAGTCAGACCTATATTAACACGATCCGGGAATCCGGTCAGAGTTTTGTACCCATGCTTGCCAGTGTTGCAGCCGTATTTACCAATCTGGTACTGGATTATGTCCTGATCTTTGGTGTATGGGGATTTCCCTGTATGGGTGTTGCCGGTGCCGCAATTGCGACCGTAATCGCCCGCTTTGTAGAATGTATCATCGTCGTGATCTGGGCACATCGGACACCGGATAAAAATCCGTATATCGTAGGCGTTTACAGAGGTTTTTCCATCCCACGCAGCATACTGGTAGCGGTTCTCAAAAAGGGCTCCCCTCTTATGCTCAATGAAATGCTCTGGGCAAGCGGTATGGCTGTAATCGCACAGTGTTATGCCTTCCGTGGACTGGAAGTGGTGGCGGCACAGAATATTTCTTCCACCATTACCAACCTGTTTAACATCGTATATCTCCAGTTGGGAAGTTGTATCTCCATCATCGTTGGACAGTTACTGGGTGCCGGCAGATTGGAGGAAGCAAAGGATGCGGACAATAAGATGATCTTTTTCAGTGTCTTCTGTTGTGCCTGTGTTTCGCTGGTCATGATCTGCCTGGGCGGACTCTTCCCTTCCATTTACAATACGGAAGAGGCCATCAAAGAGCTGGCAAAGGTCCTGATCATTATCTCCGCACTCGTTATGCCCCTGTGTGCCTTTTCACACAGTGCCTATTTTACACTCCGCTCCGGTGGCAAAACCATCGTGACCTTTTTGTTTGACAGTGTTTATACATGGCTACTTGTGATTCCGTTTGCCTATATACTATCGCATTTTACCACGCTTTCCATTATCACCGTTTTCCTTTTGGTGCAGTTTACGGAAGTGATCAAAGTAATCCTTGGATTTTTCATGGTAAAGAGCAATGTATGGATGCAGAATATTGTAAATGAATAAAAAAACGGACTTAAAAAAGATTACTTTTTTAAGTCCGTTTTTTTATATCCCGCTTACTCCACACTTTTTAGTGCTTCTGCCGGTTCAATGACATTCAATGTCCGATCCGTCATACACTGTACCAGAAGTGCAAATAAAAAGGCAAGCCCCGATGCAAAGAGATAACTCTTTTTATAGATTGTGACTGCAAAATAAATCGAGGGCATATTTAAAATAGCTGTCAGGGAATGGCTCATTACTACTCCCACCGGCAGACCAAGCAAAATACCGATTCCCGTTAAAATCAGCGTTTCCTTATTGACATAGGAATGGACTTCCTTATCATAAAATCCCAGTACTTTGATCGTTGCCAGTTCCCGGACACGCTCTGAAATGTTCACATTGGCAAGCGTAAATAAAACCACAAATGCCAGTCCTGCCGCAAAAAGCAAAACCACATAAACCACTATGTTGATCAATGTAAAAGCAGCGGAAAATCCTTCCTTTAAGTCCTCCGTGCTGACTGCGGATAAGATCCAGTCTTCTTTTGATAAGGTATCCGCAAATGCAATCTGATCCTGACAGGAATCCTTTAAATGGGCCAGGATCCCATTGGGTTCATAAACGCCAAAAAGGTTTTCGTAGGCGGTCTGCGTCATATACACATTATTTCCAAGATAGTTTTTTACAATCCCGGCTACTTTTGTCTCTTTCTGTGAAAGATCCGGTCTCTGTACCGTGACATTTTCTTCTTCTTTTAATCCTAACATCAGAGCCGCATTTTCGGTCACACAGATACCCTCATCTTCGAGAATACATGGGGCATACTCCCTGTCTGTCAGGGTCAGGTACGATTCATAAGTATTGCCCGCCGTGTTATCTAAGGCGTCGTCCGGGAATATGATCATCTGCACCTTTTCATTTTCTCCCTGCGCATTTATCAGTTTGATGGTTTCCACCTGCATATTCAGGTATTGTTCCACATCCTGATTTTGCTCCATATAGGAAAGCAGTTTTTCATTGTCCCCGGCTGCAACAGCCGCCAGAAGATCATATTGATACACACCCTCATACTGCATCGGCATCAGTTCCGATACGGAATCCTTGATTGCAAAACCAAATACCAGCAAAGCCGTACAACCCATGATTCCCAGCACAGTCATAAAGAACCGCTTCTTGTAGCGGAAAAGATTGCGGGCAGTGACTTTGTTTAAAAAGGAAAGTCTCTTCCAGAGCGGTGTGATATATTCCAGGAAAACTCTCGATCCCATTTTCGGAGATTTCGGACGCATCAGATACGCCGGAAGGTGTTTCAGTTCTGCAAAGCAGGCTGCATACGCCGCCCCTGTAATTCCAATCACAAAAAGCAGCACGCTGACCGTTCCGGACACCATCTGCGCCTGAATATAATAATGGGGCAGCATATACATTACGTCGAAGAAAATAAATAAAACCTCCGGTAAAATAATAAAACCGCCAAGATCTCCCAAAAATCCGCCAAACAGACTGGCAAGCAGTGCATAACTGACATATTTTTTCCGAATCTCCCGATCCGTAAATCCCAGTGCTTTGTACGTTCCGATCAGTCCTCTTTCTTCTTCTACCATACGGGTCACGGTCGTGAGACTGATTAAAATCGCTACCACGAAAAAGACCACCGCAAATATACTTGCTAAGGATTCGATACACGAGGCATCGGTTTCTACATTGGAATAACCACTGAGGAAAGTTCTATCCTGCACATACCACTTCGTCATATCAATGTCGGCGATTTCCTGCTTGGCTTCCCGGATTTCCTCCCGTGCTTCTTCCTTTTCCTCAGCAAAAGTCCGTTCGTTTTCTGCCAGTTCTTCCTCGCCTTCTAATAGCTCTTTTTCCCCTTCTAAAAGTTCCTCCCTGGCATCTGCGATCTCAGATTGTGCCGTTTTTTCATTGGCATCAATTTCCAAAACGGCATCGTCCAGTTTTTTCCGGTTTTCTTCTAATTCTTTTTTTGCATCGGCAAGCTGTGCTCTTGCCTGTGCAATATCGGCAGACGCGCTTTCGAGGTCATCCCATGCTTTTTCAAACTGTGCTTTGGCTTCCGCCTTCTTTGTAAGTAACGTTTCCTGCCCTTCCTTAAGCATTGTTTCCACCGCACCGTTCTGCGCCAGTCCAATCGCTAACTGTACAAAACTGCTCTGTAAAGCAGTTAATGCATCGTCTGTGACGCCGGCATTTGTTGCAGCTGTTGTAAGCAACAATGCAAACTCTCCCTGCGCAGTCGTATACTCCGTGCTCTGGTTTAATAACGCCATAATCTGCGTCATCTGTTCTTCGCCAAACCCCTGATTGGCAGAGCCCTGCGTCTGTCCTGCCGCTGCCTGCTGTTTAACAAGGGGCAAAAGAACATTCCGGGCTGCCCGGATCAGATTCTCCCACGCAGTCTGAAGTTCCAAGGACCATGCATCCGAAAGGGGGACCTTTGCCTGATTCAACTGTTTATCCAACTGTTGTTTTTGGGCATGATTGTCCGCAAACTGTGCATCCAGTTGTGCCTGGGCTTCTTCTAACTGTTTTGTGGCATTTTCTTCCTGCGCAATCAGTTCGAGCATTCCGTCCTGCAGTTTCTGTGCTCCGGCATCAATTTCCTGTTGCGCCTTTTCAAGTTCCTCCTGTGCATCCTCAATCTGCAAGTATCCGTCTTCTATTTCTTTTCTGGCATCCGCAATCTTTTGTGCTGCTTCTGCTTCTTTTTCAACCAGGGTACGCTTTCCATCCTCTAATGCGGCATGACTGTCCGCTATCTCCTGTCGGGCGTCGTCTATTTCCTTCTGTGCCTCATCGAAGGCTTCTTCCATCTCTTTTTCTGCATCCGCAACTTCCGCATAGGCTTCTTTCGTCACTTCCTCATGCCTTGCTTTTTCACGCTGTTCCATGATTTCATTTTCAATCCGGGCAATAACGGATGCCACCTGTTTTTCATAGTCCTGCGAATAACATAAAAGTTCTTCCGTTCCTTCCAGTGTAAGGTATACTGCCGTGTACACTTCACTATCCACAGCCCCCGGCGTAACAAAAAAGGTATAGTCCGCATTGGGTGTCGCACGAAATCCAGCAGAACCTTCCGCATTGTTGATATCCATGACATCGATCACCACACCCGTAATGGTATATGTGGTATTGGGAAAATTGATGCTGTCTTCCTCTTCTTCTGTCAATTCTTCGATTGTGAGTGGATCGCCAATCTTTTTGCCGGTTTCTTCGATGTAATTTTTCGTTACCGCAATCTCTGTTTGCGTCGCAGGCAGTGTACCTTCTACCAGATAAGGAAGATTCAGTCCCTCTTCTTTGATCATCTTAACTTCTGCGGTCTTATTGCTGTCTCCCTTTTTGGTATGTACGATCTCACTAAAGGAACCTTCCGCTTTCTTTACTCCATCCATACGACCGAGTACTTCCACGTCCTCCTGCGTCAGTCCCAATGTGGACTGAATGCTGATGTCATACAATTTCTGCCCATCAAAAAAACGATCCGCAGACATACGAAGATCCCGACATCCTGCTGCCAGACCGGTCATAACGGTTACGCCCAGCGTCGTAATCATCATAATGGATATAAATCTCTTTTTTTCTTTCCGGATTGTTCTTATGATATCTTTTATTAAAGCGTTTCTCATAAATCTCTTTTTTCTACCATTCAATCTCTGCAATCGGTGTCGGTTGATCATTGCATGTAATCTCCACCACTTTTCCACTCTTAAAGCGGATCAGACGGTCAGCCATCGGTGCCAAAGCCGAATTGTGCGTGATCAGAACAACCGTAATGTTTTCTTTCCGACAGGTATCCTGTAAAAGTTGTAAAATCTGTTTTCCTGTATTGTAGTCCAGCGCACCGGTTGGTTCGTCGCAAAGTAACAGTTTGGGATTTTTCGCAAGCGCCCTTGCTATGGACACACGTTGTTGTTCCCCACCGGACAACTGGGACGGGAAATTATTTTTCCGCTCCGAAAGTCCGACTTTGTCAAGCGTTTCCTCCGCATCCAGCGCATCCTTGCATACCTGTGCCGCCAGTTCCACATTTTCCAATGCCGTCAGATTGGGCACCAGACTGTAAAACTGAAACACAAATCCGATATCCGTGCGTCTGTACGCCGTCAGTTGCTTCTTTTTATATTGGGAAATATCGCGCCCATCAATCAGGATCTGTCCCGATGTCGGAACGTCCATTCCGCCCAAAATATTCAGCGCCGTGGTCTTGCCCGCTCCGGAGGAACCCAGAATCACTGCCAATTCTCCCTTTTCCACCGTAAAATTGGCATCATCCAAAGCACGGATCCTGGTTTCTCCTACTTCATATTCTTTTACCACATGATTAAATTCTATATAGGCCATGCACACACCTTCGTTTATTTTATCCTTCTTCTACCTCAAAATATTTCAAGGACTATGTTTCCATAGTCCTTCACTGTAGCGTCCACTTATCGTCAGGACTCTCCTTTGATATTATTGTGTTAAAACGATTCTTTTGTCAATCGAATTTTTGCAAATCGGGCAACTTATGTTTCCGTTTTGGCAGCTTATGTCAAATGGTATTGTCGCCACCCTGTTTCTCTTATACTCTGGGTCTCAAGGAGGCGAAAAAAATGGATAACATTATCGAATTAAAAAATATTTATCACAGTTACAAAGAGAAGGAAGTTCTGAAGGGAATATCTCTGACCGTAAAAAAGGGAGAAATCATTGGATTACTCGGTCCCAGCGGAGCCGGTAAAACGACCCTGGTAAACATTCTGACAGGACAGTTATCACAAACTGCAGGAATTGGCCGTGTACTGGGCGACGACACAAAACATATCTCTGATAAAACCAAGGCACAAATGGGGATTATGATGGACAGTTTTGGTTTGTATCAAAGACTTTCTGTTTATGACAATATGCAACTTTTTGCCGGAATCTATAAAACAGACAAGAAGAAAATTGATGAAACACTAAAGAAGGTAGGTCTCTATAATGCCAAAAATACTACTGTATCCAAGCTTTCCAAAGGAATGCGGAATCGTTTGAATATGGCAAGAACGATTTTACGGGATAATATGCTTCTCTTCCTGGACGAACCCACTTCCGGACTTGATCCTGCGACTACGGATTTTATCCACGAAATGTTACTGGAAATGAAAAATGAGGGAATAACCATTTTTCTTACCACTCACAACATGCACGAAGCTGCTAAACTCTGTGACAACATTGCTCTTTTGGATCAAGGTGAAATCATTGAATACGGGGTCCCCGGGGATATATGCAGAAGACACAATAAACAGGATCAATTTACAATTGTCCTGCAGAATGATGAAACCATTGTACTGCCTAATGCACCCGAATCCGGAGAGGAAATAGGAAATCTGATCAAACACCGGAATGTAAAATCGATCCATTCCTCCGAACCCACTTTAGAAGATGTATTCTTAAAATTGACCGGAAGAAAATTAGATGAATAAGGAGATCACTATGATGCGAAACAGTTTAGCAATTATGAGAAAACAATGGAAGGACACTCTGAAAAACAAACCTGTACTGATACAATTTATCATTTTTCCCGTTATGGCAGTTATTATGACAAAATTTGTCAGTGTGCCGGATCTGCCACCAACTTATTTCATAAAAATGTTTGCCGGCATGTTTGTTGGTATGTCACCGCTGGTTGCTACCAGTTCTATTCTATCCGAGGAAAAAGATGAGGGCACGCTTCGCGTACTGTTCATGAGCAATGTAAAATCCATGGAATATCTTTTTGCAATTGCAATTTATGTGTTTTTATTCAGTATGGCAGGTGCTGTAGTAATGTGTCTGGCAGGAGGATATACCGGCTTAGATGCGCTCAGATTCTTACTCATTTTAGCTGCCGGGATTCTTACCTCCATCCTGATCGGCGCTGCTATCGGTGTATTCAGCCCAAATCAGATGGTATCCACTTCTATCATGACACCTCTTATGATGGTATTTGCCTTTGTTCCTATGATAGGCAGTTTTAATGAACATGTACAAAAGATAAGTAAAGTTCTGTATTCCGGTCAAATTGATTATCTGATCGGGAACCTTGAGAGCAATGAAAGTATGATATCTTCTTTGTTAGTTATTCTGATTAATGCTATAATAGCATTGGTATTATTTGGACTGTCATTTAGGAATTTACGAAAGGTATGATGCCAATGAAAATAAACATCAATGTGGACGAACAACTCTCGGGGATTGAGGTAACGATTAACTGTGGCGAATTGACCGAAGATGTGGAACATATTATTGCAGCAATTCGAATGAGTTCAAAACAGCTGGTAGTCAGAAACACGCAATTAGGCGAAGATGTTATCCTTGATGTCAAAGATATCGCCTATATCGAGGCCATAGACCGAAGATGTTTCGTTTATACGGAAGATAATGTATTCGAAACATCCTACAAGCTATACGAACTGGAATCCTTGTTCTCCGGCATGAAATTCTGCCGGGTAAGCAAATCCTGTCTTGTGAGTCTCAAATTCATTTCTTCCATTAAAACAGAAATGAACCACCGGCTTCGCCTGACACTAAAGAATAACGAATCCATCATCGTTTCCAGGCAGTATGCGGAAGATATTAAAGAACAGTTAGGAGTGAAAAAAAATGGAAAATAAAAGAAGTATTCTGGATTTTTTGAGTTTTATAATGAGAACCTTCGGTATCTGCGTTTGTTTTTTACTGATACTCACTATAATGGCTAATACTGAAATGATTGCAACAAGCAGTATCTTTGCCTTTGCCAATGAAGCCATTTCCATTACCGTTTTGCTGCAGTTTTTACTACTTTCCTTCATTACAGCCGTTTTCGTATTTTTATTTACATCCGCCTATATGATACAATTATTATCATTAACAACCCGACTGGTACTCATGCCCGTATCCATTATTCTGTGTTTAGGAATCTGCATTTATTTCTTTGGCTGGTTTCCTACCGGTTCGCTCCTTCCATGGACTCTGTTTGTGGTAAACTTTCTGTTATGCTTTGGCATCAGCGTTGCCATTACACTTCACCGGACCCAAAAAGAAGACGCCATTCTTAACAAAGCCCTGGAGGAACTAAAATAAATTACCGTTGGAAGCGGATAGTCTCTATCAGATTCTGTCTCCTCAATTTATAAACCGTTCCAAATGTTACTGCAATAATCAATATAAGAATTCCGCTAACACTAAATAGCAATAATTCCCATGGAATTTCATAGGTAACAGGAAGTGATTGACGAATCACAACATTTATTATGTAGGGAATCAGTATGCCAAGCGGTAATCCCCACACTATCGCTTTTGCAGTACATATCACACACTCGCCAAGCAACATTTTTCGCAAACCTTCTGTTGTCATACCCACACTCTTTAGTATGGCAAATTCCCTTGCCCGCATCATCGTGTTGGTCGATAACGTACTAATCACACTAACCAGACCAATCAGCAATAACACCCCTACAAATCCATAAATGATAATCTCTGCCATCACAATGGCAATATTCAACACGCGAACCATTGTATCCACTTTACTGACCCTTACCGAAAAGCCTTCTTTTGCATAAGGGTCATCTGTTACTGTAGGAAATAACTCTTCACCAACGGCCTTTGCATATTGCATATATGACAGTTCATCCTCCGGGTTACAGTACCAGTCATAGAATCTTAGTTCCGCCTCAGGCACTACCAGACGAATCGGTTTCTCATTCAGGGCAAGCACATAAGTCGGAACCTGACTTTCCTGTAAAAAAGCATCGACTGACACCGTTCTTGGTTCTCCATCTGCCTTTTTCAACTCGATTTCTTTCATTTTCTCCGAAAATGGCACAATATGTTGTAGTCTTCCATCATCATTGTATCTGTAATAATTCAAAAGAATATTGCTCCCCACGGGTACCTTGGCAACATCGCATAGTTTCTCATAGTTTGCTTGGTCAAGCACAATAAGGTCAACATCAAGTTCAATACTCTCTTCTGATGATGTCTCCGTTTTCATTGCTTTTTTCATATCTTCTGTGAGATATTCAGGTGTCATATCAACATGATAAGTTCCGTTATCAAGTCCCTGACCAAAAATCTCAACATTCCCATATTCTATTAGTCTTTTTCTTACCAGTTCTGCGTCCTGACTGCAAATCGGCTTTATAACAATTTCTTCTGCCCTTCCCGTAACCGCGTTTTCCTGCTGTTTTCGATTTGAACTATAACTCATCATCACATCATCCATTCCCGGATCCATGTATGACTTTAGCTGTTGTATTTGTAATACCAGACTGCCGGTTACTAAAAGTAATAATATCCCCAGTGCAAGAATTCTGGTAGTGGATTTAAAGCTGGTTTTGTTCCTGCTCATATTTCTGTCTGCCAGAATTCCTTCAAAACCCAAAATACTTTTCAACCATTTTCCGTTATGTACCACTATTATCACATCCGAGTCTTCCAGCCCCCTTATACAGGAAAGAGCCGATATATTTCCTGCTTTCTTAGCCGGTTTATATGCCGCATACAATACCACGAAAAAAGAAAATAGTCCCGAAAAAAATATTGCCGTCGGCGTTGTTGAAAATGATAATTCCATCGTAAGGGGCCGCATAATAATACTTTGCTGCAGTTCATTCATCTGTGCAACAAAGTTTCCTGTAATCTGCACTCCTAAAAAACCGATGCCCAATCCGCACATTATCCCCAATGGAATCCCTACTATACTGAGCCAGACGCTTTCAAAAATCACAGTTTCTTTTATTTGATTTATCGTTCCGCCTACACATTTTATAATTCCAAATTCATTCATTCTCTGATTTGCACTGACCTGAAAAACGTTGGAAATAACCGTAACTGACATGGCAAAAATCAATCCCACAAAAAAAACTGCCGGAATTAGTAACAGACTTTGATATGCTCCGCCATACGCTCCATATCCCTCTCCTAAAAAAGAGACCAGCATCTTATTGGCGCTTGTTGCAAAGCAGAATACCGCTGTAGTAAGTGCCGTCGATAATATGATTGCTACTATTGCGCCGATGGTTCTGTAACGATTTCTCCTAATCTGATTCCAAGCTAATTTTGCTGTTATTCTCACTGCTTCATCACCTCATCACTTACAATCTTTCCATCACCTATCGTAATAATACGATTTGCCTGAAGAGCAATTTTTTCATCATGGGTAATCAATAATAACGTCTGATGATATTTTTGATTTGTATATTTTAATAATTCAACAATCTCCTGACTCGTCTTACTATCCAGATTTCCGGTCGGCTCATCAGCCAGAATAAATGCAGGATCATTAATCATGGCTCTTCCTATGGATACTCTCTGCTGTTGTCCGCCCGACATCTGCCCGGGCAGATGCCCAGCCCGCTTTTCCAATTTAAGCATTGATAATATTTCCTGCAATTTTTCTCTATTCTCTTTACGGCGGTCTAATAACCACGGAAGCATAATATTTTCTTCTGCTGTTAAGGTCGGAATCAGATTATAGAACTGATATATCATACCAATGTTTCTTCTGCGAAAAATTGCCAGTTCGCTTTCATTCATTTTTGCAATTTCTTGTCCATCAATACGCACAGAACCCGAGGTCGGCACATCCACTCCGCCAATCAGATTCATCAATGTGGATTTCCCCGAGCCGGATGCTCCCACAATCGCTACAAACTCTCCCTTTTCTACAGAAAAAGAGACATGGTCTAAAGCTATCACTTCTGATTCTCCTGTACCATATCTCTTTGTTAATTCTGTCACTTCTAATACAGTCATTCTTTTCACTCCTTTGCTAAAACATAAATTCAATATACCATGTAAAAATGACTATTTAGTGACTCTTATTTACTTTTAATGTGACATTTCCGTCACTTTGATTTCTCAGACGATACCCATGTAATAGTCCGCAAGTTTTTATTATTTGAAAAACTTTAATAAAAACGTTGCGCCCTTTCCATTTCCACCTAATTTCACATCAATATCTCCGTTCTGCCCTTTCATAATCGATAAGGCTAAAGGCATACCGATACCAAATCCATTTTCAGTAGTCGAATTCTCAAAGCGCTTAAATAGTGTAGCATACTGTTCTTTCCTGAGTCCTGTCCCACTATCTGTTACGGCAATCCAGTCATACATCGGGTTCACACCACTATCTATGGTGATAGTCCCTGCTTTTGGTGAATGTTCCATAGCATTTTTCACAATATTGGTTAATACCTCTATTGTCCATTTCTTGTCACAACAAATTTCGACGTCCTGCCCCATGATGATCGATTGATTGTTTATATCAAGCAAAATCTCTATGGAAGGCATAATCGCCTGCACCATTTCGGATACTTTTACCTTTTGCGGTGTAAAAGTAATCGCCTTAGCATCCAACTTGGCCATTTTTAATAAGGCTCCAATCAGCCATTCCATCTTCGTTAATGAAAATTTAATGTTCTGCATGAATTCCTGTTGTTTTTCAGGCTCCGCATCCTCTAATAAATCCATCATAATCATCATAGAAGTAATAGGTGTTTTTAATTGATGCGATATATCCGCCATATATTCTGCCAAAATATCTCTTTCGGATTCTGCTTGTGTTAATTGCTCATTTTTACTCTGCATAAAGGAATAGATATCATTTTTCAATATACTGAACGTTCCCTCCCGATTATCTCTGATATCCACATTCAGTCCATTCTGATATTCCTTTATTGCCGCGGATAACTGCTCAATTTCTTTTCTGTTAATCCACACGATATCCCATCCCCCTGACCGTTTCTATATGAATCGCATCTCCAAGTTTTTCACGTAAACGCTTTACATACACCGTCAAGGTATTATCCTCTACAAAGTTACCATCCACATCCCATATTTTCTCCAATATCTGTGTACGAGTCAGAAGTTTTGACGGATTCATAGCAAAAATCAATAATAGTCTATACTCTAAAGCTGTCAGTTCTAACTGTCTCCCATCCGCATATACCTTTCCTTCATCCATATGAATTACAGCCCTGCCAACCATTATCACATCCTGGTTAGCACCTCCCTGCTTTTGTAACGTTCTCTTCACGCGAGCCAGTAACTCTCTGATACGAAACGGCTTCACCACATAATCATCCGCCCCTTCTTCAAAAGCTTTTACAATTTTTTCTTCATCATCTACAATCGTTAAAAAGATAATAGGAATATCCATATTTTTTAGTTTTGCACTCACATCAAATCCACTTCCATCCGGCAACTGCATATCCAAAATGGCAAGATTAAACGCTTGTGACTTTATCTGTTCTGATGCTGACTGTACATCACGACAATGTATCACTTCATACCCTTCATTATTCAAAGCATACATGATCCCGGAAGCAATCATGGTGTCATCTTCTAATAGTAACAGTTTTATCATTTCATCTGATGATTTCATCCTCTCTACCTCCAAACTCAGTAGGGATACCCTTTGGCAAAAACGTTGCATTGCTTCCTGTGACAAACACGCCGCAATTATTCTTATCTGCAAAAGAACCGGTTGCCACAATATTTACACCTTCCTAAAGTTTGTATTGCATAAAATTGCCGTTATGCACAAATCCGTATGCCGTATATAATTTTACTCCCATATCAGACGCTGTGATCTGAACCGTACCACAGCCGTATTTTCGGGCTTCTTCAACAACTCTATGCAGAAGTTCCTGCGCAATTCCCCGTCGTCTGTAATCGGGATTTGTATACATACTGGATAAAAGCCCCATCTTTCCACTAGGGCATCCAAAATACGGTGGTTTTTCCACAAAAGACATCCCGCTCGTTCCTATAATTCTGCCATCATCTATGGCAATCCACGAAACAAATGTGCCATCCTTCATATGACGCATATAATAATCCAGCAATGCAGGCTTTAAGTCAAAATTCTCCTTAGCCCCTTCTTCTCTTAACTGGTTTATTCTCATATCGACAAATACATCCAGTTCTTTTTCAGTCAGTTTTCTATATTCGATTTCCATGCCGCTTCCTCCATAAATTATTTATAAACCGCTGTTTTATAATCTTCAACTAAATCAATGTCTTTCCATTTATCTGTTCATTTCTTCCACCATTGAAGCCGGTTTTACCGTCATTTCAACCCATGCCGGACGAAAACCGCTCCGTATCGCATTTCTGGCAGATTTCAGATTGCACCACGCACAACAGTAAAACGGAACCTTTCCTCTTTCTAATATCTCTAACGCTAATCTACTGGTTAGGGCTGATGCGATTCCTTTTCGGCGATATTCCGGGAGCACATCCACACCAATCTGCCACATGGTTTCACAATCTGCGGAGCACGCCGCTAACCCTATCAGGTTTCCGTCATGATACGCTCCAACGCCAAGAACATCCAGTTCCTTACGTGTTTCGCATAAGGCGTTGCTCCACTGGGCAATATATAAATCTTTGAAATCTTCTGCCTGCAGGATCCTGACTTCATAATCACACGGCAATACGGTCAATACCCGTACATCCGGCAAAAAGTATTCTGCCATAAAACATACGCGGTATCCCGATTTCTGAAATGCATCATCCAAAATGTACATATTGGGCGTTTCAAAACA